>SKUI01000094.1 GCA_007122185.1 Rhodothermia bacterium
CCAAAAAAGTGTATATTGAAGTGCTGATTCGGTTACTATTTGAACAGGTTTTTTCATGTCGCTGTTATCATCACCGGTTATACCGATTTTTGTAAAAACGCTCATGGGGCTTGAGGAGGTGCTCGCTGAGGAATTGAAACAGCTGGGCGCGGACGATGTCTATATCGGCAGGAGGGGTGTGGCATGTGAGGCAGATCAGGAGACGTTCTACAAGGTCCTGATTCACTCCCGCATGGCGATCCGCGTGCTGGTGCGACTGGCCGAGCACACCGTCAGCAACGAAAAGGAACTCTACGATTGGGTGAAGACCCTCGCCTGGGAGGATTATCTGTCGGTAAAAAACACCCTCGCCGTGGATGTGGTCTCTTTTCATCCGGAGATGAACCACACGGTTTTCCTGGCCCAGAAGACCAAGGATGCGATAGTGGACCGGTTTCGCGAGCTCTATGAGGTGCGTCCGAGTGTCAGCCCCAAGGATCCGGATGTCCGCATAAATCTCCACATATCCAGAGACGGTGCGTCGCATATAGCTCTGGACGCATCCGGCAGGTCCATGAACCAGCGCGGGTACCGGCAGCGGGCGGGCAAGGCGGCCATAAACGAAGTGCTGGCGGCCGGGCTCATATCCCTCAGCCTATGGGATCCGGAAACGCCTTTTGTGGATCCGATGTGCGGTTCCGGCACATTTGTCATTGAAGCGGCCATGATCGCCAAAAAAAGGGCGCCGGCCCTGCTCAACGATGCATTTGGCATTAAACGCTGGCCCCATTTCCGCGAAACACTCTGGCAGCGGCTCATGCGCGAGGCGGAACGTGAGGAACGTCGGGATGTGAACTGGATCTATGGCAGCGACAAGGATCCCAAAATGGTTCAGGTAGCCCGGGATAATATCAAGCAAGCTCGACTCAGCCGAAATATCACGCTGTTAAACAAGCCTTTCGACAAGGTCTGGATTCCGGAAGATAAAGGAGTGATCATTACCAATCCGCCCTATGGCGAACATATTGGTGAACGAAGGGAACTCAGAAAAATGTACGAGGATCTCGGCAGGGTGCTGAAGTATAAAGCAGTGGGCTACAAGGCCTACTTTATTACCCCGGACCGGGAATTCAAAAAAACCATGCCGATGAAACCGGGTAAGGTTTTCAACGTTTTGAACGGGTCCATCCCGTGTGAATATATATCCTATACCATTGGCCCAAAAAAGTAAGATTTTACTCGACTGGAAGCGCTTTTATATGTAATTTGCTACCGACGGTCAGAGTGACCTTCTGCAGGGAGACCGCCGCACCGGTTGCGGCATACGATCGGACGGTATCGAATTTGAAAATTTGTCAAAGGAACGGCCCTTGATTCGGGTCATTAACCATATCACTCTAAAGCTTTTCAACACTATGTCACCAACGCTAGCAGAAAAAGAGCCCAAAACCGGTCTTTCCATTTTTGAAAGCATGGAGGAAAATGAGCACGAACAGATCATCGTTTGTTCCGATCCCTCTTCCGGACTGAAAGCTATTATTGCCATTCACAATACGGTGCTCGGGCCGTCACTCGGAGGGGTCCGCATGTGGCCCTATGAGTCTGAGCAGGCCGCACTCAAGGACGTGCTTCGTCTTTCGCGCGGGATGACATACAAGGCGGCGCTGGCCGGCCTCAATCTTGGCGGCGGCAAGGCCGTGATCATTGGCAATCCGAAAAAGGACAAAAAAGAAGCCATTTTTCGCGCATTCGGCCGCTACGTAGAAGGCCTGGCCGGCCGCTACATCACTGCGGAGGATGTCGGCATGTCGCTGCAGGATATGGAGTGGATCCGCATGGAAACCAAATATGTAACGGGTATCTCTGTGGCGCTCGGCGGCAGCGGCGATCCCTCACCCGTTACGGCAATGGGCGTTTATATGGGGATGAAGGCAACCGCCAAAAAGGTGTTCGGTACCGATTCGCTCGAAAACCGCAAAATCAGTATTCAGGGTGCCGGTAATGTCAGTTCTCACCTGGCCCGTTATCTCCACAAGGAAGGGGCCAAACTGTATGTCACGGACATTGACGAGGAGAAACTGGACCGTCTTGTGCGGGATACCGGCGCTATTGCCGTGGACCCCGATTCCATCTACGATGTGGATGTGGATATTTTCAGTCCGAATGCGCTGGGGGGCATCCTGAACAGCGATACCATACCGCGCCTGAAGTGTGCTGCTGTTGCCGGCGGCGCCAACAACCAGCTGGATGACGAGTCGGTTCATGGTCCCATGCTCATTGAACGCGGAATTCTTTACACCCCGGATTATGTTATCAATGCCGGTGGTGTCATCAACGTTTCCAATGAACTTGAAGGATATAACCGCGAATATGCACATGAGCAGGCCGCCAGGATCTATGACACTGTAACCCGAATCCTGGAGTATGCCGAAACGCACAACGTGCCAACCTATACCGCATCCAACAACATTGCCGAGATGAGACTGAAGCAGATTGGCCGGATCAAGTCGATTTACGCTTCCCGAAGTCACTTTACCGGAAGGATGGGTGAGTTGGTGGGGCGCCGGTAGCAGCCTGGGGTGCGGGCGGATTCATTATTTATGAAAAAATCGGAGTTTCTAAGGCGCGATCGTCTGCTGCGGGCTATTGGCAAAAACGGCCATTTTCGCATATCTGTAATCAAAACCACTGAGATCGTCCGCACAGCTCGTGAAAAGCACGGGCTGTCGCTGCTCGCAAGTGTGCTGTTGGGAAGGGCTCTGACGGGTGCATTGTTGCTGGCATCGAATCTGAAGGGAGAGGAGCGTATCCAGCTCAGGATGGAAGGCAACGGGCCTGTGGGTGCCGTGACTGCGGAAGCCGCCAGCAACGGCGAAGTGCGGGGATATGTCTCCCGCCCGCAGGCCGAACTGGACTTCCGGGAGCTGAGCTCTCTGGGTGATGGTATCGGTGTGGGCGTGCTGACCGTGTCGAAGTCGCTCTATAACCGCGCCCGTCCGGTGAGCGGTACCGTCGCCCTGGTTCGTGGTAATGTGAACGAGGACCTTGCGCACTATCTGCTGCAGTCGGAGCAGATCCCTTCTGCGGTATCGCTGGATGTGGCTGTGGACGAAAAAGGCGGGATTTCCGAAGCCGGAGGTGTATTGGTGCAGGCTATGCCCGGAGCTTCCGGAGAAGAGATAGCACGGCTGGAGGATAATATTCGAAACATGCCCACGATCGGGCTGCAGCTGGGCGACGGGTATCTTGAAGAAGTGCTTTCCCAGGTGTCCAAGGGTGTCGAGGTAAAGGAGCTTGTGCGTTATCCAACAGACTTTTTCTGCCGATGTTCAAAAGACAGGTTCCGGCGTTCCCTGGCGCTGCTTGATCCGGATGAACTGTTGGCGATGGAGGGGGAAACCGAAGAGCTGGTTTGCCACTATTGCAGCAGAAGATATATTTTCAGCCGGGGGGAATTGGATGCTATTGCTCAGAAAGCAAAGATTCGGCAGAACTGAGCGATGGTTTCACATGCAGGACGCGGTCGCGCAGATGTCGGATGAGGGCATAGGCCATCAGCGCGCTTGCGGGTGCGATCACGCGTTCGTCCACATCAAAAGAGGAATGGTGCAGCGGGTATGATGTTTCCGGGGCGTGGGCGGTACCGACGCGCATGAACAGGCCCGGGAAACGCTGTGTATAGTATGCAAAATCTTCCGCTCC
>SKUI01000205.1 GCA_007122185.1 Rhodothermia bacterium
GGCCGCTATGTCAGATGAGGCTATGTCAGATGAGGCTATGTAAGAGGTCGCTATATCAGAGGGCGGCCGCTATGGATCCCGATTTATGGATCCAAATACTCATGGGCGCCTATGGTGGATGTACCAGCCGGACGCGCCTTGCCGCTGTAGTCTTCGCCGGGACGTTCCGGATAGTCGGCCGTGCCCGCGCCGGCGCCAATGGCAGGGCTCTCCGATTGCAGCAGCAACAGGGCTTCATCCGGTATAAAGAGCGGATCCGCATCCACCAGATCATTGCCACCGGTGGATGAGCTGCCGTCGAAGTAGGGGGCCACCTCATAGAACAGGTTGAAATCCGCATCCAGCGTGGCGTCGGCGGGCAGTGAAATGCCCCGATCGGGATTTGTGCGCCCGCTGCGGCCCTGGATGATGTTGTTGACCGCCGTGACGGGCAGCGCCCCGCTGGTCGAGGCCAGTCCCTGCAGGATGATTCCGTTGAAGAAGGAAGTGGAATTCCACGGGCTGGCTGCCAGGGTGTTGTTGTAAATATGCACGGGCTCGGTATAAAGATGCGCATTCCGGAGATTGATCCCGCTGGTAGCGAAATTGCGGATGATGTTGTTCCGGATGAATATCTCGGAGCTGGCGCTGCCTTGCCACGACAACAATTCGATCCCGGTCCCGCCACGGGTGGTGCGCATATCGATCAGGTTCTGCTCAATGACCACGGGTTCGGCAATGCCGACAATGGCGTATATCCCCAGTTCATTGCCTGAGCTTCCAACCGGCTCGAAAATCAGCTCGTTTCGGCGCACAACGCTTCCGCGATCAGAAACTCCGTTGTCAAACAGTTCAATACCGGTAAGCGAGCCACTGCCAACCTGCTGCAAATGCACGAAATTATCCTCCAGGACAAGTCCGCCGGAACCATTGCCTGCTATTCTGATTCCGTTGGTCCTGGATTCAATGTGGTTGTCTCGCACATCGCCGTCGGCTGAGTTGTTGATCTGAAGTCCCAGGGATCCACGAATGTGACTGTTGCGGATGGTGAAACCGTCCGAACGGTCAACTTCTATGCCGGTGGTAACATCCGAGATCTCGACTTCCTCTATCATCAACTGGGGTGAACTGATATGGATACCCTTGCCGTAGGGATCACCACCTGCCGATGTGTTCACTTTGACGTTGCGAACGGTCAGATTGGCCGGGATGCTAGAAAATAAGTTCCCGCTTATAGCCGCATGCGGGTTGAACCCTGACCGTCCCGAGACCTGCACGGTCAGGTTCTCCACTGTGACATTGTTGTTGGCCACATAAAGTGAACTTGTGCCGGCCGCATTGGAAACCATGACGACGGCATCACGGTCGGTTCCGGTCAGTGTGGCATCCTGAGCGCACAGCAGCATGCTGGTGTTGCCCGTATAGGTGCCTTCACAGACCGTGATTTCTCCACCCTCGGTCAGAGCCAGCAAGGCCGCCTGCAGCGCCGGGGTGTCGGCGTTGGGACAGTTCATATCGGCACTGACGGTGAAGGAGGAAGCGGGGTTCACACGGTCAAAAACCATGTCGAATCCGCCGTATCTTCCTCTTCCGCCGGTTACAACCAGCACGAAGTCGTCGGTTGGATGGGCTCCGAGGTGGAACGAGAGGCGGGGCCCATCGATCAGCGCATCCAGGGATGAACTGTCAAAACCTTCTCTTGCCGGGGCCTGTGGAGCGTAGAAGGTGCCGTTTCCGATCCGGTAGAGTTGAAATTGAGGAAGTGACAAAGGTGAATCACCTGATGGTGTGATGGTGCCCACCAGTCCGGCTGCCGATTCCGCCGAGAAACGATATAAGCGTGCGGCCGCAGGCAAGGGCACCGATTCCTGTTCGATGACAGCCCTGCCATTGACAAAATCCAGCGTCTCCTCGGATAAGATGCTTATGCTCGCAGCATAGTCACGGGTTCCCTGGTAACTTCCCAAGGTGAAACCTGCTGTCAATCGGAAATAATATACACCGTCAGCCGGTATGCGCGTCCCGAATTTTTCCTCTCCATCCATGAAAAGGGTCTGGTAATTTGAGTCGAGTATGTGCCATCCTCCCACGTTGATGTCTCTGAGCTGACCGGTGAAACCTGCCCTGATGACCATGTCTTCCTCGGCCGTGAACCGGTACCATATCTGATGCCGGAAGGCGATGCTGCCCTCCAGAATCTCACCGATTTCCACATCCTGCACAACAAAGGGAGAATAGACGGCGGTATAGGATGGCCGGTTGGGGAACGGGTTGGATTCAATGCTTTCGATCACCAGGTAGAACAGGTCATCATCCGGAAGCTGTGTGCTGATGGATTCGAAGTTTGAGCAAGCCCCGAAAGAAGGGCATTGAACGATGGATTCCAGGATAATCCCATCCAAAGTTGCAGGAATAAGTCGGACGATAAGGGAGCCGGTTCCGGTTGCGGATACCGAAATTCCGACAGAATCCGAAGCTGAAAAAGCAATCATGTGGCGCTCGCCCGGATCGGGACGCCCGGTTTGTTGCATGAACGGTTCCGGAAATACCGGTACAGGGGCATCTGATATGCGCAGCGTGAATGTTCCTTCACTGACCAGGCGGTCGACACGCAAGGTGTATGTTCCTGCTTCGGATGCTTCGAACAATATCATTCCATCAACAGAACCGATGAAGACAACCGCCAGAGTGACGTCTCCGGGTGTGATGACAACGGCCTGGGCAGCGAAGTCAGGATCGTTCAATTCAAACCCCCGGGTGTCCAGGAAGAGGAGTTCGCCGGCCTCGGCCTCAAAGGTGTAGTTCAGGGATTGATCGGTGATGAACAGTCCCCCTTCGGTCCATTCGTTTCGAACCAGGAGGCCACCCTCAAAGTCGACGGGCCGGAGTTCAATATCAATGGGTGTATTGTCATCCTCGGCCCGGCAAACGTCCACGCTGCCTCTGAAAAGGCCACCGGCGGCCCATGCCTCAAGTGTCAGCGGGTAATTGGGCGGAAGGAAGAGCTCTGCGCCATCGACCGGGATCGTTATGTTGCGCGGGGCGCCAAAAGGCCGCGTGGATGGATCCGTGCCGCAGAGATCGCCGCCGTTTTCATCACAGGGGTCCAGTTCAGCGGGTATCAGGGCCGGGTGCAGCTTGAACTGGTGCTGTGGCAGTCGGGCTCTGGCAATAATCTGACAAATACGACGGGTAACCCTGTCATCGCCGGGAAGCGGACATCTGAACCGAGGACGCGGAGCCCTTGGCGCCACATCACAGTTCCACCACGAAAAATGGGAAACTTCTCCGCGCTGAACAAATCCGGTGGGGGAGGATTCCGACGGGACAATCACACCGGTACCCTCTTCGATCCATCGGCCGGTTTCGGGATGGAGCGACCACATGGGGATCACATCGCCCTCGCTGACGCTGGAGCAGTCCAGGTGGCGTCCGATAAATACAGGTATCTCAATGATGGCAGTGCGTCCGGGGGCCAGTTGCAGCAGTTCGCCGTTCTGCTCGAAGACGTACTCGGAAGCTCCGTAGCTGACAATGAGCACCTCTTCGCCATCGGGGTTGACGGCATCGAATCCTCCAGGAAAGGCATCTCGGGACTCGGGCTGCGAGATGTCGACCGGTGTGAGGCTCAGGGTGACGTCGCCGGTGACCGGGTTGCCATGGCGGTCAACGAGCGCATCCGGACCCA
>SKUI01000071.1 GCA_007122185.1 Rhodothermia bacterium
TAAATAAAAGCATTTGAGCGCATTTTTCTTGAAAACGCTGCATGGTTGTCATTGAAAATCATGTCCTTGCGAAGGGGTGGACGGAACAGCAACAACCAGAACAATTCCGAAAAAAAGCTTCCCGGGAATCCGTATATTTCCATCTTATCAAACACATTATTTCCATTGACCGTCACACCTTGGCCGAAGCGATCGAAATCCCGGTTTGGGTGCGGACAACAAAGTATCTCACGGGTGCAGCAGAATCTTGACGAGTATCTTTGAAATCCCTCGTCAGACGGGCTATATTTCAACTATTATTCCATGCGTCACACAACGTATTCATGATAACAGACAAAAACGAGATCCTCGAGCACTGGCGACAGCGCTATCCGGAAAAATTCTCCGAAGAAAGAAGGATTTTTTCCAATATCAGGAGAGGTGACAAGATCTACATCGGTACGGCCTGCGGCGAGCCGCAGTATCTGGTAAAGGCGCTTGTCAACTATGTGGAAAAATATCCCAAGGCGCTGGCCGACACCGAACTGATGCAGGTGTGGACGCTGGGAGTGGCCCCTTGGAAGGATGAAAAATTCACCTACAACTTCCGCCACAACGCCTTTTTTATCGGCAACAGCACCCGTGAAAAAGTAAATACGGGCTTTGCCGATTACACCCCGATCTTCCTGTCGCGCATCCCCCAGCTTCTGAAACGCAAGACAATCGAGATCGACGTGGCGCTCATCCAGGTATCCATGCCGGACAAGAACGGCTACGTAAGCCTGGGCATCAGCGTGGATATCACCAAAGCCGCAATGGAGTCGGCCGGACTTGTGATCGCACAGATCAACCCGAACATGCCGCGGGTGCTTGGCGACACGTTCGTCCACCTGAAAAACGTCGACTACCTTATCTACAAGGAAGAAGAGCTGATCGAGTTCCATACGGAGGTGCCCGGCCATATTGCCCAGAAAATCGGCAAGTACGTGGCGCGCATCATCGAAGACGGCGATACGATACAGCTCGGCTACGGCAGCATGCCCAACGCCATCTTGTCCAATATCACAACCAAGAAAAACCTGGGTATCCACTCCGAGCTCCTGACTGATTCGATGGTGGAACTGATGAAGAGGGGCGTGGTCAACAACCTGGAAAAGTCGATCGACAAAGGGAAAACCATCGCGGCTTTTTGCATGGGTTCGCGTGAAACCTACGATTTTATCGATGACAACCCGGGAGTGGAGTTCAAGGAAGTGAGCTATACCAACAATCCGCTGGTGATCGCCGAAATTGAAAACATGACGGCCATCAACGCGGCGCTGCAGGTGGACCTGACCGGACAGTCCACCTCCGAGTCCATCGGCAGCCTGTTTTACAGCGGCATTGGTGGGCATGCCGACTTCATGCGGGGCGCCAACCTTTCGCCCAACGGCAAGACGATTCTCGTAATGCAATCCACCGCCAGGGACGGAGAAGTTTCCCGTATCGTGCCGTTCCTGGACAGCGGGGCGGGGGTCACCCTGAACCGCGGTGACATCAACTACATTGTGACAGAGTACGGCGTTGCCTACCTGCACGGCAAAAACATCCGGGAGCGGGCCATGGACATCATATCCATTGCCCATCCCAAGTTCCGGGCCGAACTGATCGCGCGCGCCAAGGAACTCAACCTCATCTACAAAGACCAGGCCTACATCCCGGGAAAACGCGGGGAATATCCCGAACACCTGGAAACCACCAGGGAAAGTTCAACAGGCCAGCTGCTGCATTTCCGTCCGGTCCGCATAAACGACGAACCGCTGATCAAGGACTTCTTCTACTCGCTCTCCGACCAGAGCTTTCAGCGCCGATTCATGTCCTCGCACCTGGATATGCCGCACTCAAAGCGTCAGGATTTCGTAGTGATCGACTACACGAAGGAGATTACCATGCTGGCCACGATCGATGTGAACGGCAAGGAACGTGTCGTGGGCATGGGGCAGATCTTCAAAAACCCTGATGGCAAAATGGGCGAAGTCTCCTTCGCCGTCCGCGATGACTACCACAACCGGGACATTGCCACCGAAATGCTGAATTACCTCACAGAAATTGCTGTCAGTGACGATATGGAGGGCTTTACCGCCGAAGTGCTGGTGGAAAACAAACCCATGCTTCGGGTCTTTGAAAAAATGGGATTCGATCTTGAAAAACATATTGAAGATGGTGTCTATGAAATCGTAATGAGATTTGGTGATTGGAAACATGAGCAATAACTACAAACATTTGTTTGAGCCCGAATCGGTTGCCATTATCGGGGCGTCGCACGAGCCGAAAAAAATCGGCCACACGATCCTGAACAACCTGATCAAAGGGGGTTTTAAAGGAAAAATCTATCCGGTAAACCCGTCCGGTGGAGAAATACTCGGGCACAAGGTCTACAAGTCCGTGCTGGACATCAAGGGCGATGTTGACGTCGTTTCCCTGGCCATACCGGCCAAATTCTGTGTGGATGCGGTCAGGGAGTGCGCAAAAAAAGGCGTCAGTTACATCCAGATCATCAGTTCGGGATTTTCCGAAGTCGGTAACGACAAGGATGAGAAGGAGATCGTACGCATTGCCAAAGAATCCGGGATGCGCATACTGGGTCCAAATACCTTCGGGATGTATTCCGCGGAAGCATCCATGAACCTGACCTTCTCGGCAACTCCGATCAAACCGGGAGGAGTGGCCATTCTTACGCAGAGCGGTGCGCTCGGGATTGCGATGATCGGCCGCACCGGGGTGGACAACATGGGACTATCGGCGATCGTATCCACCGGAAACAAGTCGGATCTGGACGAGGCGGCTCTTCTTGAGTACCTTGAAGATCATGAGCGTACGCGCGTGGTGCTGATGTACATTGAAGGGATCAAGAACGGTGAGAATCTGATCCCGGTACTCAAGCGAATTGCCAAAAAGAAGCCGCTGATCGTGATCAAGTCCGGCCGCTCCAAACGCGGGGCCCAGGCGGCCGCTTCTCATACCGGGTCACTGGCGGGATCCGATGCCATTTTCGATGCCGTAATGAAGCAGTGCGGCGCCCTGCGGGCCGAGAGCCTGGAGGAGGCGTTCAACTGGTGCCGCTTTCTGTCGTTTGCTCCCGAGCCGCTGGACAAGCGCACAGTCATTGTAACCAACGGCGGCGGCATCGGGGTGCTGGCCACAGATGCCTGCGAGAAGCATAATATTGAACTTTTCGATGACCAGAAAGTCCTGAGGGAGGCGTTTGAAAAAGCTACGCCCTCATTCGGGTCCACCCGCAACCCGATCGATATTACGGGCGGCGCGCTGGCGGAAGACTATCTGGCGGCGCTCAACGCTCCGGTTGACAACGAGCATATTGATGCAACCGTTGTGCTCTACTGCGAAACGGCCACATTTGATTCGGAAAACCTGATTCCGATGGTGAGCAAGTCATATGAACGACACCAGGAAGCTTCCAAACCGGTTACCTACGCCATTGTGGGCGGGGAGGCGGTGGAGGACGCCATACAGGAACTTAGCAGGCAGAATCTTCCGGTCTTCCGTGACGTGGAGCCCGCCGTTTCGTGCATGGGAGCGCTCTATCGCTACAGCGATTTCAAGAACCGGCACATTCCGGAGTTTGAGGGGTCGGATATTGATATCGATGCCATCA
>SKUI01000131.1 GCA_007122185.1 Rhodothermia bacterium
AATGATCAGTTTGTATGAGTGAATCGGAAAAGCCGGCAAAAATTTTCAATCTGGACCTTGAGATTGATGGTTCGGTCAGGAATAAACTCTTTCGCGTTGCCCGCAGGCCTTTGGAGCGGCTCTTGTCTTTCAATGGCCTGAACAGCCTCTACAACGAGACGTTGCACTATGAGACCGAACAGGCTTTTTATGACAAGCTGCTGGACAGGATGAATGTCAACTACCATATATCGGACAGGGATATGGACCGTATCCCGAGAGAGGGCCGCGTAGTCGTGGTCGCCAACCATCCATTTGGCGGACTGGAAGGAATCATCCTCGCGTCCATACTCCGTTCAGCGAGGGAAGATTCCAAAATCCTGGCCAACTATTTGCTGGAGCGCATTCCCGAACTCAGGGATGTCTTCTTTTTTGTGGATCCGTTTGGAGGCAGCAGTTCGGCGCGCGCCAATCTGGCATCCATGAAAAAGTCGATGCAGTGGCTTCGGGAGGATCATATGCTGGGTATTTTTCCTGCCGGGACAGTTGCACACTTCTCCATCAGCAAGCGCAAGGTGGTGGAGTCGGAATGGGCCGAATCGGTTGCGGCGCTAATCCGCAAAACAGAGTCCCCTGTGCTGCCGGTCTATTTTGACGGCTTCAACGGGCCCATGTTCCAGATGATGGGACTTATCCATCCGCGCCTGCGCACGGCGATGCTGCCCAAGGAGCTGCTGAATAAAAAGGACCGCGATATCGACATCTGCATTGGCAAGGTGATTGGCTTCAACAAGCTGAAATCGTTCGAAAGCGACAAGGAGATGATCAGTTATCTGCGACAGCGTACGTTCATGCTGCAAAATCGCAGCGGCGAGGAAGATACATCCCCGGACACCTCCATCTCGATCAGCATCACCGGTGAAACCGTGGAACCCATAGTGGATCCGGTTCCACCCGATGAAGTGGCAAAGGAGATCGCGGAACTGCCACCTACCCAGAAATTATTTGAGAGTAACGAGTTTGAGGTGTATCACGCTGTGAAGAAACAGGCACCCAAACTGCTTCATGAAATCGGCAGGCTTCGGGAAGTGACTTTCCGGGGCACACATGAGGGGACCGGGAAGTCGATCGATCTCGATGCATTTGACGAGTATTATGTGCACCTGTTCGTCTGGAACCGTGAAAAGCAGGAACTGGTGGGCGCTTACCGGATTGGCCGGACCGACAACATCATCAAAAGACATGGGAAGAAGGGTCTTTACACCAGCACGCTGTTCAATATCAAAAGTTCCCTGTTTGACCGGATCAGCCCGGCGCTGGAGATGGGCCGTTCCTTTGTACGTCCCGAATACCAGCGCAGCTTCGCCCCGCTTCTGATGCTCTGGAAAGGCATCGGTCATTATGTGGTCAAGTATCCAAAGTACAAGGTGCTGTTCGGACCGGTAAGCATCAGCAGCGAGTACCACTCCATGTCCCGCCACCTGATGGTCAGCTTCCTCAAGCTGCACAACTATTTGCCTGAAATGGCCCGCATGGTTAAGCCCAAAACCCCCTACCGGGGACGCCGGGTAAAGGGAATGGACCCGAAGAACCGTACGATGATCCGCAGCCTGGAGGATGTCTCCGAACTCATATCTGAATTCGAAAGTGACAACAAGGGCGTTCCAATCCTGCTGAAGCAGTATTTGAAACTGGGCGGCAAACTGATGGGCTTCAATGTGGATCCGGACTTCAGCGATGTTCTGGACGGACTGATTCTGGTGGATCTGACAAAAACCGATCCCAACATTCTCAGGCGTTATATGGGTGACGAGGGACTGGCCTCATTCAAGGATTACCACAGTTCCGGGAAAAAGGAAAAGGAACTGACGGTCTGACGCCCGGTGCCTCCCGGCTGACAAACAGGGGGCTGCTGGCTGTCCTGACTGCACTGGCAAGTTTTTCTGGCTGTCCTTTCTGCACTTGCACCTTTTTCTGTTCTTCCTGACAGTCAATCAAGTCCCGGGTTCCGGCGGTTCGGCCAGCTCTTCCATGAACCGTAATATGGGTGCCTGCGGGTCGCCATAAAACTCAAAGTGCAGCTGACCGTCTTTACGCGGCAATTTGATTTGGAACAGGCCCTCCACTCCGTCGACGAAATCATTGAAGGCAGCACTTGTACGTGAAAAAGTGACGGATCCATCCAGGATAGTTGCGTGTTCCCCGGGCGGGATGGCCACAATGGCCTGAATCCTGGCGTCAAACGGTTCGGTCGATAATCTGGTGTCCCTGATACGAAGGGTGTCACTTCTGTTGATCCAATTTGCTCTTATGGAATGAACAGGCAATTCATTTTCCGGCAGCCCGAACATACCCAGCATCATTCCGTATTGCCGGATGAGTTCACTTGAGGGATACCAACGTACGCCGCCCAGATAGACGGAATTCTCGCCGGGGAGCGTGAGTGGGTGCCGGTCCCTCATTTCATGATCGAAGGAGATGTCACTGGTCACGGAGAGCGTGTCCATGGCAAAACCACCAAGCTTACCGGGCAAGGGTAACCGGGTCAGCTCAGGCGTAGCAGCCCGCAGCATGTATTTCAGGTTCCACGAATCGGGTTCTGCCGGCCAGCCTTCCTTGCTGAAGCTGATGTCTCCCGATGTTCTGAAAGAGAGTCCGGGCGCTGATATGCGAAGTGAACTCAGGGTGGCTGTCTTTCGGTCTGAGCGATACTGGATCTGCAGCGCCACCTGCTCCATGAAATCGGGGAAACGGTATCCGGAAAAAATCGGCAGTGCCATCAGTTGTTCCGGTATTTCCTCATGTAAGACGATATCATCCAGGCTCATGCTTATGCGGTGGTTGTATTGGGGCGGCTCCTTGCTTGCGGCAATCTGAAGCAGTTCATCCATGTGCCCGTTGTACAACAGATAGGCTCTGCGCACCATCACGCTTTCACCAAACAGCCATTGGAAGGGATCGTTATCGCGCGAATGTGCTCCGGATGATCCTGCAGATGCATTATGGGCAACAAGTTCCTCTATCCGTATCCGAAAGGAGCGAATCTGTGCAAATGGATCATGAGAGCCTTTTCGAAGAATGCGCCAGAGGTCGGCATGGGTCAGCGATCCGGTGATTTGTTCGATTTCAACCACATTGTCCTGCTGCCGGAAAATAAGGTCACTGATAGTTAGTGAGCCGAAAGCGGGATTAACGGAAATTCTGTCATATGAATACTCCGTCTGCGCATGGGTTTTCGCTACCCGGTCAAACTGTTGCGTGACTACAGAGGCCAGATAGCGTCCAGCCGCCCAGTTCAACAGGAACAAAAGCCCGGCAAGCACAAGAGCAGATAAGATCAGCTTGGTTCTCATATCAAACTGAATCGGTCCGTGAAGTTGTTTTGTTTAAGCAGGTGGACGCATCGCGCCAGATTTGTCTGGCTGCCGATGTGACGCCGGCGTTGTTTTTTCCGAAAAGAGCAGTCATTCAGGCTTTAACGCGATCTGCAATGTCATCGCTTGTCACCTGATATTCTTCACTTTTTACCATATCCCGCAGGGTGAACAGGTTTTCCTGTAGCTCCTGCTCCCCGATTATCACCGCAACCCGTGCCTGCTGGCGGTTGGCGTCCTTCATCTGTGCCTTCAGCGAGCGGCCGGCATAATCCATAGT
>SKUI01000241.1 GCA_007122185.1 Rhodothermia bacterium
AGCGCTATGTGGAAGTGCTGAAAAAGCACAAACTGGTCCTGATCGGACAGACCGAGGAGATCGCACCCGCCGACAAGCGCATGTATGCCCTGCGCGATGTGACCGCCACGGTCGAATCCATCCCCCTCATCGCCGGCAGCATCATGAGCAAGAAACTGGCCGAGGGCATCGATGCCTTGGTGCTGGACGTGAAGTTCGGCAACGGCGCGTTCATGAAGACCCGGGAGGATGCGCTCAAACTGGCACAGCGCCTGGTGTCGATCGGCGAGGAGTTCGGCAAGCGCACCATCGGTTACCTGACGAGCATGGAGCAGCCGCTGGGCAACATGGTGGGCAACTGGCTGGAAGTATACGAGAGCATCGAATGCCTGAACGGGGGCGGACCGGACGATCTGCTGGAGGTCACGCACCTGCTGGCCGGGACCATGATCTGGCTCGGCGGTGAGGCCGCATCGGTGGATGAGGGCATCGAACGAAGCAAGGCCGCCATAGCCGATGGCAGCGCGATGCAGAAACTGCGTGATATCGTGCAGGAGCAGGACGGATCCACCGAATACCTGGACAACCCGGATGACTATCCGCCTGCCGCGCACGCTTTCGATGTTGCCTCCACCGGCGATGGTTACGTCACGGCGATGGATGCCTATGCCATAGGTATGGCCGGTGTGGAGCTGGGCGCGGGCCGTAAATCCAAAGAAGACAGTATTGATCCGGCTGCCGGCATCATCCTGAAAAAAAAGATAGGGGATTCGGTGCGTGAAGGTGAAACAATTGCACGCTGCTTCACGAATAAGGAAGAACAAGCGGACAGTGTCCGGCAGATGCTTCAGGATGCCGTCACCGTCGGTTCTTCCCGGCCGCAAATACCGGCCCTGATCACCGACACAGTAACACGGGACGGCGCAAAGCCCTGGAGCTGATCTCCCGGATTTGTCCGGTTACAATCGAACAAAAACCGGAGAAGTTATGTGGAGAAGATTTGTACGTGCCATCAAGTCCCTTTTTGGCGGGATTGTCGGCTCAATAGAAGACCCTAAGCGTATCCTGGAGCAGAACATCCGTGAGCTGAACGACCAGGTTCCCCGGATGAACGAAAACATTGCCACGGTGAAAGCCAATGTGATGTTGCTGCAAAAGGAGGTGCGCCGGTACGAGGAGCAGGTTCAGGACCTGTCAGCCCGCATCCAGTCGGCGATCCGTGCCGAGCGGGACGACATCGCCGAAAACTACGCCCTTCAGCTTCAGCGCGCCCGTGAAAACCTGGAAGTGTCGCGCCAGCACCTGAAGCAGGCGCAGCTGGCCTACGACAAGGCCCTGCAGGTCAAGAAGGCTTTCATGCGTGAAAAAGACCGCAAGATCCGTGAGGCAAGGGATGCCATGCGCGAAAGCGAACGCTCTGAATGGCAGGGCAGGGTTGCCGATACCCTCGAGCAATTCGAGGTTGGCGGCATGGATGCCACCCATGACGAGATGATCGCGCGCATAAAAGAAGATACTGCCAGAAACGAAGCCCGCATGGAGCTGGCGCTGGACAGTGTCGACAGCGAGTCACTGGAACTGGAATACGATGCCGAGAAGCTCAAAGCCGCCGAGATCGTCAATCAGTTCAAGAAGAAAATGCGGGGTACTCCTGCGCTTACCGAAGGCAAAGAATCTGCCGGGACGGTCATAGAGCGCAGCGAACCGAATATCCGTTCCCAAAGCACCGTTCATGTGAACCGAACCAATCATGTCTGAACATCGCTCCATTAATTTCACCCGGGAAGCATTATTGCATCCGGTCAACCTGGGCTTTCTGCTGACCGTCAGCTTCCTGGCGCTCATGTTTTCAGGAACACCCTGGATGCCCACCATCCTCTTTTCGATCGGACTGGGGCTGGAACTGCTTTATCTCGGCACTGTGCCGCAAAAACCGTGGTTCCGGCGCCATATCGTAACCCGGAGAAATGAGGAGCTTCGCAGATCGGGCCGCATTGAAAAAGACCAGTTTGACGGACTTGCCCTGACGCAGCAGAAAAGGTTTCTGTCCTTCCGTTCCATATACGAGAAGATCCTGGTCAATTTTGAGCGGCTTCCCGAATCTTCCCGCTCGCTGACCCGTCAGCTGGCCGAGCGGCTGGAACACATGGTAAGGGAGTATCTGGCACATCTGGTGCTGCAGGAGCGTTACCGGGAGTACCTGGACCATACCTCACCCGAATCCATCACCATTGAGATCCGCAAGCTTAAAAAGGAGATGGCGAACGTAACATCCGAGCGGCTTCTGGAAGTGAAGCAGCGTCGCTTGCAGATCCTTGAAAAACGGCTTACCAGGCAACACGTTGCCGCCGAGAAAGCTGAAATATGCCGTTCACAGCAGGAAACCATGGAAGATGCCATCCGCTACGTCTATGAAAAATCGATTACGATGTCGCATCCCGGCGAACTCGACGGGCATCTGGACCGGCTGATCGGTGAACTCGAGGAAACCTCAGCGATCATTCAGGATATTGAAGATGACTTTCCACCGACGTATACTGTATTGAAACAACTGGAAAGTCAGCCGGATGATGAATCAGGACCTTATGCCGTCCGCTGAAAGAAAATAACAGCACCGCTCCTGAGCCGGGTGCTGCCGCTAACCCAGGATGATTATGAGCTATCGGCTGGAAACCCTGCTGGTGGATATTGAAGACCGTATTGCAACTGTAACCATTAACCGACCGGAAAAACGCAACGCCCTGACCAACCAGGTTCTGGATGAGTTGCGCGAACTTTTTGAGACTCTGCAGGAAGATGACGCGGTCCGTGGCGTTGTTGTCACGGGAGCCGGTGAAAAGGCATTCGCCGCCGGAGCCGATATCACAGAACTGCAGCGGTTGCGTGTCAAGAGCGGCGAAAGGGCTTCGGCCAAAGGCCAGGCGGTCTTTTCCCTGATCGAATCAACAGGCAAGCCGGTGATAGCTGCCATAGAGGGCTATGCACTTGGCGGTGGATGCGAACTTGCCCTGGCCTGCCATCTGCGGGTGGCATCCAAAACGGCACGATTCGGGCTTCCTGAAGTGGGACTTGGTATCATGCCCGGATATGGCGGCACCCAGCGCCTGCCCAGGCTTGTGGGAAAGGGCAGGGCTCTTGAACTGATCCTGGACGGCAACCCGGTCGACGCCGAAAAAGCATTTCACATGGGCCTGGTAAACAAGGTGGTGGACGAAGGAAAAACGGTGAAAACATCACGTGAATGGCTTCAACTGATCATCAAAAAATCACCGATCGGCATCCGCAAGGCTATTCAGTCGGTGCACGCCGCCTATCCCAATCGCGCCCAGGGGTTCCAGGATGAGGCGCGGCTGTTCGGACTACTATGTGGCACGGAAGATGCCCGGGAAGGAATGGCCGCATTCCTGGAAAAACGAAAACCCGGGTTTCATAACAGATAAAGCCGTATTATTAAGGATTGAAGACACTTTCAAACCAGGAGGGCCATGCCCCCTGATCCTTGCCAGAAAACAAAGAGGTAACAAAGACACTTTGGATACATCTGCGTCATCACAGGAACCGCCACCTGAACCGGGAGCTGCGGTATGAATGAGTGGCTTCTGATTGTGTTAGTGATTCTGTTGAGTGGCTTTTTCGCAGGATCGGAAATCGG
>SKUI01000171.1 GCA_007122185.1 Rhodothermia bacterium
AGCGCCGGTGCCTCTTTCCTGCGTTTCGACGGCGGGGCCTGGTCCACCGACAAGGACGGCATCATCCTGAACCTGCTGGCCGCCGAAATCACGGCCAAAACGGGCAAGAATCCCTCAGAACATTATGCCGACCTGGAGAAGAAACATGGCAGTCCCGTTTACGACCGCATTGACGCACCCGCCACCCCGGACGAGAAACGGATCCTGGCAAGCCTGTCACCCGAACAGGTGAAGGCGGACGAGATGGCCGGTGAGCCCATCCTCAAGAAACTTACGCGCGCTCCGGGCAATGATGCGGCGATCGGCGGACTGAAAGTGGAGACCAAAAACGGCTGGTTTGCCGCGCGTCCATCCGGAACCGAGGATATCTACAAGATCTACGCCGAGAGTTTCATAGACAAAGACCACCTGAAAAGAGTTCAGGAGGAAGCCGTGGCCATCGTCAAGGAGGCGCTTTCAAGCTGAATTGCGGGATGGTCATAGCCCAGCAGGCGCAGGGCGTTGAGCACCACTACCAGGGTTGAGCCTTCGTGCAGCAGTACGGCGATGCCGATGCCGGCGTATCCGAAAAGCACAAAAGGCACCAGGAATGCGATCATCCCGAGACTAATGAAGATATTTTGCCGGATGATTTTCCGGGTCTGGCGGCTGAGCCCCAGTGCCACCGGCAGCTTGGTCAGGTCATCGGCCATCAGCGCGACATCGGCGGTTTCGAGGGCGACATCGGATCCGGCCGCGCCCATTGCGATACCCACTGTGGCGTGGGCCATTGCCGGGGCATCGTTTACGCCATCACCGACCATGGCCACTTCATTCTCCTCATCCAGAAGCTTGCGGATGGCATCCACCTTGTGTTCGGGAAGCAGATCGCCCCAGGATTCGTCCACCCCGATTTGCGCTCCGATACTATCGGCCACGCGCTGGTGGTCCCCGGAGATCATGATCAACCGTCCGATACCCATATCACGCAAGGCACGGATGACGCCCTGGGCGCCGGGGCGGGGAATATCCATCAAGGCAATGATGCCGGCATATTCCTCCTCTTCCTGTACCAGCATGGCGGTGCGTCCCTGCTCATGCAGGTCATCTAACCGGGCACGGATATCATCCGGAATGGAGCCGTCAAACAACTTCATCTGCCCGATGGCCACCCTTTTCCCGCCAACCGTGCCTGTGATGCCCTTGCCGGTCACCATCTTTATATCCGTTGCCGCCGGTGATGCTTCCCCGTCGATCCACTCGCCGCCGCCGCGCACCACGGCCCTGGCCAGCGGATGATCGCTGAACTTCTCAACGGCCATCGCAATTTTCATGAGTCCGGCTTTATCCCGCCCGTTAAGCGGGATCACATCGGTGACCTTCGGGGTGCCTTCCGTCAGGGTTCCGGTCTTGTCGAACGCCAGTGCGCGCAGTCCACCCAGCTGCTCGAGCGGACGTCCCCCCTTGACCAGCACACCAAGCCGCGCAGCCCGGGCCACACCGCTCAGGATGGCACTCGGGGTGGATATGGCCAGGGCACAGGGACTGGCAGCCACCAGCACGGCCATGGCACGGTAGAACGAATCGCCAAACGGTTCATCGATGACCAGCCAGGCGAAATGGAGCAGCGCGACAAAAACCAGGATGATCGGGACAAACACTTTTTCAAATCGTTCGGCAAAGCGCTGCGTGGGCGACTTCTGCGTCTCCGCTTCATTGACCATACGGATGACCCTGGCAAGAGTACTGTCCTCGGCGCGGCTGAGCACCTCTACCTCCACGAGGCTGTCGCCGTTGATCGTGCCGGCAAAAATCCGGTACTCAGCACCGAGCCGGTCCTTTTTTTCACGTGCCTCTTCCCGGGATGGTACCGGTTCTTTGTCCACCGGCACACTTTCGCCCGTAATGGGGGACTGGTCGACGCTGCTCCGTCCGGATATCACGAAGCCGTCGGACGGAAACCGTTCGCCCGGACGCACCACCAGCACGTCGCCCGGACTGAGTTCTTCCACCGGGACCTCCTTTTCACCGTCACCCTCCTTGATCCTGGCCACGGTCGGCGCCAGGTCCGAAAGCGCCCGGATGGCTTTGCGCGCCCGACCCATGGCATAATGTTCCAGTGCATGGCCAAGACTGAACAGAAACAGCAGCAATGCGCCTTCCGCCCAGGCCCCCAGCACTGCGGCACCGGCGGCAGCCACCAGCATCAGGAAGTCAATGTCGAACTGTTTCCTGCGCAGGCTGTAGATCATGTGCCGGAACGCATCATATCCACCGAAGAAGTAGGCCAGCAGATAAACCGGTATGGGCCTGATCTCCGGATCGCCCAGCACCTCGTACAGCCACGCCCCCAGCAGCAGCGCGCCGCACAGCAGGGAAAAAACCAGTTCTCTATGTTCTTTCAATTTTTTCAAGTTCTGCGTTGGTAATCCATTTTCGTTCAAACAGCCACCCTGAATTCGCTGGCATGGATATTCAGGTTCAACAGCCATGCCTCATCAGGAAGTTCAGCTGGTCAGGCCGTCCCGGATAAAAACTGCAACATTTGGTTCGATAACCTTTTACTTTATCCCCGTAATTTAGGAATTTCAGGGATCACACTTTCCAAAGAAATTATTGTTAAACGAATGAACCGAAGGTCACGATGTGCTATGGCCATGACGGCTTCCCGTCGCACAGAGGCATGATTATAATCGTCATGGACATTCTATGTGACCTATTGAATCAAAAATTTCAAACACATGAAACATGAATTTTCCGCCCTTTTCGAAAAAAACCGGAAATGGGCGCAACGCATGGTCACGAAGGATCCCGATTTCTTCAAGCGCCTGGCTGACCAGCAAAAACCGCAATTCCTGTGGATCGGATGCTCCGACAGCAGGGTCCCGTCCAACCAGATAACCGATATGGATCCCGGTGAATTGTTTGTGCACCGGAACATTGCCAACATGGTGCACCAGAGCGATATCAACATCCTTTCGGTGCTTCAGTATTCGGTGGAGGTGCTCAAAGTCCGCCACATCATTGTCTGCGGACACTACTCCTGCGGCGGCGTCAAGGCCTCCCTGGAGATGACCGATCACGGTCTGGTCGACAACTGGATCCGTCCTATCAAACAGATTTATGAAGACCATTTGGATGAATTCGAGGGGTTGTCCGAATCCGAAATCGTCGACAAACTGTGTGAATGGAATGTCCGCGAGCAGGTCAGGAATGTTGCCAGGAGCACCATTGTGCAGAAAGCCTGGCACCGCGGGCAGCCGCTCTCCGTGCATGGCGTGATCTACGGTATCGAGGATGGGAAACTGATGGATATGGAGTGCAGCATCAGCGATCCGAACCAGTTGCCATCGATATACCACATTCGTTAGCGTTCAAAAGCAATAATTTTTCTTGCATGAAACGCAGGATTTCTCTATCTCTATGCGAATTGTACATGCTCGACCTGACCATGCGTTCCGTGGAACGGGTTCAGCACCCGACACATCCGCAATCCCATCCCATGTTCTAACCGACACATTATGAGCGACAACAACCAACCAGGTATTTTAGGCCGGTTTTTGGATGTCATCGAACGGGCCGGAAACAAACTGCCCGACCCTGCCATCCTGTTCTTCCTTTTGATGGTTTTCGTGTGGATC
>SKUI01000255.1 GCA_007122185.1 Rhodothermia bacterium
GAGGCATCGGCTTTGCCGGCCAGCTGTTCTGCGCCATCCTGCAGCAAGGGATCGGCAATGGAGCGGATATCCTCCCAGGAGGAGTAGCCCTGTTCCCCGATTTGCAGCACATGGCCGCCAATCTGTATGCCGAAGTAGCGCAGGAGCTGCCTTGCCGTGGCGCAGCAGGCTACTCTCATGGCGGTTTCCCGGGCGCTGGAACGGTCAATGACGGGACGGATATCGTCAAAGCGGAACTTCTGGACGCCGACGAGATCGGCGTGTCCGGGACGCGGAACGGTGATCCGGGGAACATCTTCATCCACCGGTGTGACGGACATGACAAGCGGCCAGTTGGCGTCATCCTTTTCATAAGCGCGATTGACCATCCTGAGGGCAACGGGATGACCCATGGTTTTGCCGAATCGTACTCCGGATATGATTTCCGCGGAGTCTTTTTCAAAAGCCATGCGTCCGCTTCTCCCGTATCCCTGCTGCCTCCGGGCAAGCTGTTGTATGATGGCTTCCTTTGAGAGTGGCAGTCCGGCCGGAAGACCCTCAACAATGCCTATCAGTTCCGGTCCATGTGATTCACCGGCGGTGAGATATCGAATCATCGGTTTTCTGTTAGTCCATATCTTGCGGAATCCCGTAAAATAAGGATTGATCCTGAATAATGAGGATAGATCCTGGAAAACAGGAAACCAGAGTGCAGGAATATAGCAAATTAGAGAATGAACTACGGCCTGAAGAATGAACTGCGGCTTTAAGAGTGTGCTGCGGATTTCAAGAATGGACCGAAGCGGGATGGATGCTGGATTACAGCCGGGTTCGCAGGTTCAGCTGAAAAAGGCCGCCCGTTTCACTGTAGGATGTTCGGCTGATATCAATATGAATGTCGCGTATGATGATGCCGAGTCCTATGGAAGCGCCGGACAGGTCGATCCGGCGGTCGGTTTTCAGTTCTTCGCTCTGCAAGTGATCGTATCCAAGACGGAGGTGAAAATTGTCCGAAAACAGCAGTTCTGTGCCGAACCGAATGCGCCGGAAAAGGTTGTCTGAGAAACCCGGATCGGAATCATCGTCAAAAACAGGGAGATCCCAGCGGTCCAGGGAGTGGAGTGTGAGATTGAACCGCAACGGCAAGTGCTGCAGGCGATGGGTGATCCCGGCCATCAGTGAAAAGGGAAGATCCTCTTTTGTGCCGTCGAACCGGGTGAGTTGTGCGCCAAGATTGCGAAACGACAGCGCGGCTTGCGTGAAACCGTCGTTGAAGGGGAAATAAAGCCCCCCGAACAGGCCCAGGGCCGACGAGCGGTACGTGTCGTAATTGCTCATGATGAACTGGACGCCAATACCGGCGCGGAAGGTGTCGAACAGGTTCCGCGACAAGGCGGCGCTCCAGGAGAAATCATATGCGCTGAACGATCCGTGCTCCACACCGTCACTGTCCGTGCGGATGAAATCACCGTAATTCAGGAATCTGATTCCGGTGGCCAGTGTGCCGATACCGTCCAGGTGCCAGGCAAAACCGGTCGATCCCAGATAGATGTCGGAGATATTGTTAAGGTAGGACAAAGTCAGCTCACGGTGATTGTCCGGGCTCAAATACGCCGGGTTCACCTCAAAATGTGCCGTTCCACCGTCATGCAGGGATACATGATTTCCACCGAGCGCTGCCGTCCTGGCCGAGCCGGGCAGATTCAGGAACCCGAAAACGGACTCGTGGCCAATCTGCGCTCCTGATCCGGCAGGACAAAGGAACGCGATTCCGGAAAAGGCGAGAAAGCATGCAAGGATTTTTGATTTCACAATCGCAGTGTATAATTAATTCCGTAAATTACCGTATCAAAATATCAGATAGGTTGAAAAAATCCGAAAATGGATTTTTTTTATTCCATAATCGCTTTGCTTTTTTTCAGATACCGCACCAAATCAGCAAACCGGGTTACATAAACAACGGCTATTGCATGCAATTATTTATTGATGTCGGACGCTACTGCAGATTGATCTACGAGGCCATCCGTTCCTCCACGGAATTTGGCATGTACCGGAAGAACATCATTTCGGAAATGATCAAGACCGGCTACGACTCGCTGCCGATCATTATCCTGGCCGGTTTCTTCACCGGAGCGGTGATGACCATCCAGACCTCCTATCAGCTTGTTGCCGGATTCATACCGCCATCCACCATCGGAGCCATCGTTTCACAGTCGCTGCTGATCGAGCTGGCGGCGGTGATCAGCGCTTTGGTGCTTGCCGGTCGTGTGGGAGCGCGCATAGCCACCGAGCTGGGCACCATGGCGGTAAGTGAGCAGATCGACGCCCTGGAATCCATGGGTTTCAACTCGGTCACTTTCCTGGTGATGCCGCGGGTGCTGGCCGGTGTGCTGATGTTTCCGGTGATCTGGGTCGCCGCCGTGGTCGCGGGCATGATTGGCGGATTGCTGGCGGGCATCCTCACCGGGACATTGCCGGTAGCCGATTTCATGCTGGGCGCGCGCCAGGTATTCTCGCCGGCTGACGTGAGTTTCGGCGTGATCAAATCCTTTGTTTTCGGATACATCATCACCTCAATTTCCTGCTACAAGGGATATTTTGCGACCGGCGGAGCAGAAGGGGTCGGACAGGCAACCACCCAGGCCGCCGTCCTTAGCTGTATCTACATCCTGGTCGCCGACTTCGTACTCGCCTTCCTGCTCCTTTGACCGCAGAACCATGATCGAGATCAAAAACCTTACAAAAAGCTTCGGATCCAACCTCGTCTGGTCGGACGTCAGTCTTATGATTGAAGACGGGGAGACCCTTGCGGTCATCGGCAAGTCGGGTTCCGGCAAGTCCGTGCTCATGAAGCACCTCAACGTACTGCTCTATCCCGATTCCGGCGAGGTGCTCATAGACGGGTTGAACGTGTTTGAGATCCGCTATGCCCGCCTTCGAAAGCTGCGCCAGCGGTTCGGGGTCCTGTTTCAGGGCGCCGCACTCTTCGATTCCATCACGGCCTACGAAAACGTAGCCTTCCCGCTCCGTTTTTTCAGCGACCTGAACGAAAAGCAGATAAACGAGCGGGTGATGGAGTGCCTGGAGCTGGTCAACCTGTCGGACATCGGCACCAAAACACCGGCCGAACTCTCCGGCGGCATGAAGAAGCGTGTCGGGGTTGCACGGGCAATTGTGATGAAACCGGAGTATCTTTTATACGATGAGCCCACGTCCGGCCTGGACCCGCAGACATCGGACGAGATTAATGACCTTATCATCGACATGGCAGATACTCTCGATATCACTTCCATCGTAATTACTCACGACATGCACAGCGTCCTGCGCGTGGCCGATAAAGTGGCCTTTTTGGACAAGCAGATACTCAGCTGGTACGGTACGCTCGACGAACTGCGCACCAGTGACCACAAAGAACTGAACGCCTTTATAAGAGCCAGCGAATATACCATATAAAACTACGCGGAGCCCGGTTTTGAAAAAAGTACAAAATGAAATAAAGATTGGTTTGACCATCGTGATCGCCATGCTGATCGCCATCATCGGCTTCCGGCTGATGCAGGATGTGCCCCTGTTCCGTCCCAGCCTGCAACTCTACACCGTATTTGAACGGGTGGATGGGGTCA
>SKUI01000225.1 GCA_007122185.1 Rhodothermia bacterium
AACAGCCGCGTCTGAAGAAGGTCCTTTTTTTCGGCTTCTTCAATCTTTGGCCGGGCGTGTTCTCCCCTGTATACCGACAGCATCTCAGGTGAAAATTTTTTGTCGAAAGCACGTTTTGCAAATCCCTCAAGTGCCAGCTGACCGTTGCTTGTGATCCCGAGCATCCCGCTGTCGTACTCCTGGATAAACCCGAACTGCCGGAGGTCATTGACGATGAGGAAAGAGAGCTGAGGAATGGTGCCCGCATGCGCCTCAATATTGCTTCTGTGACTGTTATCCTCCGGCGGATAAACACACATTCCAAGAATTGCAAACTCCACCTCTGTCATGGGATAACCGGAAGAGTCTTTGGTCAGCATCTGATCCCATGCGGGCTGGCTGTAGTAGAGCCCGAACCAGGATTTCGCCTCCTTGACAAGTTTTTTCGATCTGGCACAGGCAAAGTATTCACCGGTCGGGGCCCGCCTCGGTTCACCCCGGGCCCGGTACATGCCAACAATGGATGCCAGGTCCAGCACCTGAAGATTGGGCGGATAAACAAAAAAGTCCGTCGACTTTTTTTGCATGGCTACCTCTTTATCCAACTTTTTGCTTGATCAGATCAAGTACCGCACCCATGTCCAGAGATTCCGGATCCCTGTTTTTGGGGATACTGATGTTCTTTTTCCCATACTTGATGTAGGGTCCGTAACGGCCAGTCATTATCTGGATTTTTTCTCCGTTTTCGGGGTGCTCCCCCATGTCCTTGATGACCGATGAGGTTTTACCTTTCTGCTTCTGGGCTTTCTTTTTCAGCAGTTCCAGGGCACGTTCAAGACCGATTTCCAGGACGTCGTCGTCCTTGCCCAGTGACTGGAAGGTCCCCTCATGGACCACATAGGGGCCAAAACGGCCAATACCGGCCTTGATTTCCTTACCGGTTTCCGGATGCTGCCCGATGGTCCTGGGCAAAGAGAGAAGTTTCAATGCCGTCTCCAGTTCCACTTCAGACTCTTTCATTCCTTTTGGAAGGGAAACCCGTTTGGGTTTTTTGTTTGATTCCGTGACTTCACCCAGCTGGATATAAGGGCCGAACCGGCCGCTCAGAAGATATACCGGCTGTCCTGTCTCCGGATCCTGTCCGATCGACTCCGGTCCCTGTTCACTCTTTTCTACCAGCTGCTTCAACTTTTCTACCGTGATATCGCTCGGAGCCATATTGTCCGGGATCGAGCCCATGATCTCTTCACCGCCTTCCTTCCTGATCTGTACATAGGGACCGAACCGGCCAAGAAAAACACGCATGCCGTTGAGCCCCTCCACAGGAAGGGAAATATGACGCGCATCCTGCGGATCGATTCGCGACTCCTGCGTTTCGACCATGTTCTTCAATCCCTTTTCCCCCTCGTAGTAGGATTTCAGGTACTTGAGCCGATCTTCTTTCCCGGTGGCAATGTCATCCAGCCTCTGTTCCATCTGGGAGGTAAACTGCTCATCCACCAGATCCGGGAAATGCTTCTCCAGAAGTTCCGTAACGGCAAAGGCGGTAAACGTGGGGACCAGCGCATTGCCTTCCTTCCGGACATAGTCCCGCTCCATAATGGTTCCAATGATGGTGGCGTAGGTGCTCGGACGGCCAACCCCGTCTTTTTCCAACTGCTTGACCAGACTGGCTTCCGTGAAACGCGCCGGCGGCTTTGTTTCATGCTCAACGGGGACTACATCATGGCATTCCAGCTTCTGGTCCCGCTTCAATTCCGGCAGCGGGGCATCCCGGTCCTCCAGTACAGCTTCCGGATCGTCACTGCCTTCCACATACGCCCGAAAAAAGCCGGGGAAAAGAACTTTTTTGCCTGTCGCCTTGAACTGCGCTTTCGATTGCTCCGATTCCGCTTCGATAACAGCACTTGTGAGCGAAACCCGGGCGTCCGCCATCTGCGTGGCCATGGTCCGCTTCCAAATAAGGTCGTAAAGCTTTGCCTCCCGGCCGGTCAGCGGTGTATCGGATGGCGTGCGGAACTGGCTTCCGGCCGGACGGATGGCTTCGTGTGCCTCCTGTGCTCCCTTGGCTTTTTTCGAATAGGTGCGCACTTTCGGACTCAGGTAGTCATCGCCATACATCCGTTCAACAGCGGATCGGGCCGCCTTGATGGCCTGACCGGACAGGTTCGTTGAATCGGTACGCATGTAGGTTATGTATCCTTCCTCATACAGTCTCTGAGCTATGCGCATCGTATCCCTTGCCGAGAAACCGAATTTCCTGTTGGCTTCCTGCTGAAGCGTTGAGGTGATAAATGGCGGGGCAGGTGTCCGTTTCTGGGTTTTTGAATCTATACTCGTAACGCTCCATTGTGCTGCGGCAAGCTCCTCCTGCAAGCTCTCTGCCTGCTCCCTGTCCAGCAGCACAAGCTTGTCCGGTTTCTTCAGCTTGCCCGTGGACTCGTCAAAATCTTTTCCGCTGGCAAGGCGCCGGTCATCAAGGTGCGTCATCTCCGCTTCGAAAGTCCCATTATCCTTCTGCTCTGATGCCCCGGTTTTGCTTAGCACCGCTTTCAGATCCCAGTAACTTCCGCTTCGGAACCTCATCCGCTCCCGCTCCCTGTTTACAAGCAGCTGAACGGCAACCGACTGAACCCTTCCGGCCGACAAGCCCGGACCAATTTTCTTCCAAAGCAACGGCGATATCGTATATCCGGCCAGACGATCCACGATACGCCGGGCCTCCTGGGCATCCACCAGATCCATGTTGATATCCCGGAAGTCAAGGAGGGCCTTCTGGATGGCATCTTCCGTGATTTCGTGGAAGACCATTCGCTTGACCGTAATCTTTGGTTTCAGTTCATCCACAATATGCCAGGAGATTCCCTCGCCTTCGCGGTCCTCATCCGTTGCCAGAATCAGCTCGTCCGCCTCCTTTATGAGCTTTTTCAGGCGTGTAACCGTCTTTTTCTTTTGCGGAGAAACCACGTACAGCGGCTCATAGTCGTTATCTATGTCAATCCCGAGATTGGCCCACTTGTTCTTTTTCAACTTCGCCGGAATCTCCCTGGCCGACGCCGGCAAGTCGCGGATATGACCGTTGCAGGAATCCACGGAAACCGATTTCGGCAGGAATTTTTTGATCGTTTTCGCTTTGGTCGGCGACTCGACTATTATGAGCGATTTCATCCGTATCGTTTCTATTAGAATATTCAGGCTCGCCTGCAGTTTCCATGATAGCGTGTGTCATCAATGTCGGCTACAAAATACGCGACAAAGTGACAACCACTGCAAACCGGCCGTTTTCGTACCTTTGACGGGCAGGAACACCCGCAACCTGCAGACCATCGTATATAGTCGGAGGTCAGGATTCCAGTTCGTCAATTTTTTTCAACAGTTCATCAGCGTGTCCGGCTGTATCGACCTTTTCAATAACGGCTCTGACAGTTCCATCCGTATCAATAAAATAGGCAGAGCGGGACGGTCCGTGAAAGGTCTTGCCGTACATTTTTTTCTCAACCAGTGAATCCGTTGCTTTTGCAAACTCATGCTCCGGATCAGAGGCAAGAATATAGCCAATTCCCAGTTTCTCAGCGTACTTTTTATGAGAATTGCAGGAATCCTTGCTGATCGCAACCA
>SKUI01000252.1 GCA_007122185.1 Rhodothermia bacterium
CCAAGGATGCTGATTTCTCCTGGAAATACTTCCAGGACCACGTCAACGGCGAGCTGGCGGATATCTTCGGGAATTTCGTGTTCCGGACCCTTTCGTTCACCAGCAAGAATTTTGACAACAAAATCCCGGCCGCAGCTGATTTAACGGCCGAGGACCGAGCCATGCTGGCTGAGATCACCCGTCTGAAAGATGAGGCAGCCGCATGCTACGAGACGTTCCGGTTCCGTGAGGCGATACAGAAAAGCATGAATCTGGCGCGGGCCGGCAACAAGTATTTTACCGAAATGGAGCCCTGGCATCTGCGGAAAAATGATCCGGAGCGCTGCGGGACCGTGCTGAATGTCTGCTGCCAGATCACGGCGGCCCTTTCTGTCCTGTTCGATCCGGTGACACCAGATGCCTGCCGGAAGCTTCGCGAGGCTCTCAACATCAGCAATGCCGGCTGGGATGATATCACCGAGCAGTCGCTGAAGGCCGGCAGCCCGTTCCAAAAGGGCGACATCCTTTTCAAAAAGCTTGAAGATGAGGTCATTGAAGCCCAGCGCCAGAAACTGGAAGATCAGACACGTGCGCAGGATGAGTCCAAACCTGTCCTTGAACCCATCAAAAATACCATCACGTTCGAAGACTTCAGCAAGCTGGATATGCGGATCGGCGAAGTGCTTACCGCGGAACGGGTCCCGAAATCCGACAAACTGCTCATGCTTACAGTGGATATCGGAATTGAAAAGCGAACGATCATGGCCGGCATAGCTCAACATGCTGATCCGGAAGATTTACCGGGAAAAAAGGTCACTGTAGTTGCCAATCTGAAACCCCGCAAGATGATGGGGGTGCCGAGCGAAGGCATGATCCTCATGGCGGAAACTCCGGACGGGCAATTCAGGTTTATCACATCTGAAGCCGATAACGGAAGCACCGTTTCGTAATGGCTCAGAGGTCAAATAGTTTATCACGCAGCAAGCAGGAGTAAATATACGTGTTTCGTAACGGAGACCGCGATACCGGTCACATAAATGCTGTATTGCAACCCTGGGGTGCCCGTCAGGAAGCGGAGAGTTGCACCTTCCGGTTGTACTGTCCCAAAGCATCGCAGGTCGAACTGGTGCTATTCGACAGTTACCGTCAGCCAAAAGGGCAACACCACCCCATGGACAAGCTTCATGATGGAAGCTGGACTCTGGAACTGCCCGGCGAGCACACCGGCAAGTACTATGGCTATCGCGTCCAACATCATCCCGACGAAAAGGGGCTTCTGCAGCCCCCTTCCCTGCTGGCCGATCCCTGGTCCACGCAGGTAACCTCCGTCAATCACTACCAGCAACTTCCTAAAAGCCGTATTGCCGGTCCGGACGGCTTCGACTGGCAAGGCGACACCTTTGTGATTCCGCCTGAAGAACGTGATCTTGTCATCTACGAGGTCCATGTCAAAGACCTCACCGCTCACCCGTCCGCCGGCGCAAAAAAACCCGGCACATATCTCGGTTTTGTTGAAAAGGATATCACCGGCGGTATCGCCCACCTGAAACGGCTGGGCGTGAATGCCGTGGAACTGTTGCCACTTCAAAAATTTGCAGGATTTGAGCCTCCGTTCGAAATGGATACGTCTGAGGGGTTCCGAAACACATGGAATCCGTACAGCCGCAACTACTGGGGGTACATGACCAGCTTCTTTTTTGCTCCTGAGACCATGTACGCCTCGAACGGCAGCAACCGGGCAGGGGTGTTCACCGGTGATCCTGTTACAGCATCCCGGGAGTTGAAATACATGATCCGGGAGCTGCACCGCGAGGGCATTGCCGTGATTATGGACGTGGTCTACAACCATGTCTCTCAATATGATCAGAATCCGCTGATATACCTCGACAAGCAGGAGTTCTTCCGAACCGATGAGGATGGCAGGCTTACCAACCACAGCGGCTGTGGCAACGACCTGCGCACGGAATCACCCCATATCCGTGAACTGATCATCTCATCGATAAAATGGTGGATGCAGGAGTACCATATCGACGGGTTCCGCTTTGACCTTGCCAACCTGATCGACCGCAAGACCATATCTGAAATCCGCCGGAAAGCGCAAAAAGTCAACCCCAATGTGCTGCTTATCGCAGAGCCCTGGGGCGGTGGATACGATCCCACCGGTTTTTCCGGACACGGATGGAGCGCGTGGAACGACCAGATCCGGAATGGTGTGAAGGGCATCGACCCCATCCACACTCCCGGGTTCATTTTTGGCAAGTGGCACTATGAGTCGAATCGCGAGTCGCTCGAAAACTATATTCGAGGCACCCTGTTGCATCAGTCCAACGGTCGTTTCCATCAACAGGAACACGCGCTGAACTATCTGGAATCCCACGACGGGTACACCCTGGGCGATTTCATCCGGATTGCCCTTGACCACGGGAATAAAGATGCCGTTTTCCAGAGCAAAACACCTGTCATGGCCCTGAGTGAGCAGGAGATGAAGTGTGCCCGCCTGGCTGCCCTGTTCCTGCTGACGGCGCAGGGGATCCCGATGATCCATTCCGGTCAGGAATGGGGGCGATCGAAGTGGATCGTCCCGGTAAATCCACGTGATCCGAATTCGGGCAAGCTTGACCACAACAGCTACGAGAAGGACAACGAAACGAACTACCTGGATTTCACCGAAATTGAGGCCAATGCCGGACTTTTCGAGTACTACCGGAACCTGATCCGGTTGCGCAAGCAGAACCCGCAGCTGCGTCAGGCCGAACCTGATGAGATCCATTTTCATCCCTACCAGGATGCCCTGCACATCACATTTGAAATCCGCAGCAAGTACCGGCCGAAACAACCAATGCTCGTCAGCCTGAACGGCAACTCCCAAAACGAGTATCAGGTGACTCTTCCAGAGGGACGTTGGGAGCAGATCGCCGATGCAACGGAAGTCTATCCGGAAAATCCCCGTCCCGTCCAGGGGTCCGAGATTACAGTCCCGCCGACTTCGGGCATTATCCTGAGACTGCAAGCCTCCTGAGAAGGATTGTTCCCCGGAAAGGCTTGTTCCATGAGAAGGCTTGTTCCATGAGAAGACTTGTTCCATGAGAAGACTTGTTTCCAGTGAAGGCTGATACAGCCGGGGTAGAAAGTCTGCCCCGAAGGCTTTTTTCCTGTTGCTCTTGAACCCGGGTTGCAGTATACTCTGTGCTTATCTCGCTTACCTTCCTGACAGACAGGATATTACAGGACGTAATCGGAGAACAATTTGGCAGAACATAGGACTGAAAGAGGCAACTGGAATTCCAAGCTCGGTTTTGTACTGGCGGCGGCCGGATCTGCTGTCGGTCTGGGAAACATATGGGGCTTCCCAACACAGGTGGCCGACAATGGCGGCGCCTCTTTCATCCTGATCTACCTCATCTGCTGTCTGATCGTTGGCCTGCCCGTCATGATCGCCGAGTTCACCATTGGCCGCAACACCCGGCGCAACCCGGTCGGCGCCTTCAAGAAACTGGGTAGCGGCTGGTTTCCTCAGCTGATCGGTTTGTGGGGCGTCATGTGCGGGGTGATGATCCTCTCCTTTTATCTGGTAGTCGCCGGCTGGACATTCGGGTTTGTCTTCGAGGAAATTTTCTATTTCGCCGGCCTCACCAATGCCTCTGAGTGGGTTGCAGACCTTGGAAACGGTTTTAAAAACGCCATTTTCGCAATCCTTTTCATGCTTGCCACGGTGACAATCATCACCGGCGGAGTCAGCAACGGTATCGAGCGCGCTACAAAAACCATGATGCCCATACTGATAGCCGTGCTGATCATCATGATCATCTATGTGTTCACCCTGAAAGGCAGCATGGACGGTTTGCGGCTCTATCTGCTGCCCGATTTTTCGGTCATCAACACAGGGCTTGTTTTTTCAGCCCTCGGCCAGGCCTTTTTCTCACTCTCCCTGGGCATGGGCGCCCTTCTCACCTACGGTTCCTATCTCAAAAAAAATCAGAACATCGTGGAATCCGCCACCTATGTTACCCTTGCGGATGTGGGTATTGCCTTCCTGGCGGGACTGCTGATCATACCGGCCATGTTCGTAGCCCAGTACAGCGGCATCACCATCATGGGCGAGGACGGACGGCTGTTCGCCAGTACCTCCCTGGTCTTCGATGTACTGCCCAACCTATTCAAGTCCATGGGAGGCTTTTTCGGACTTCTTTTCGGTGCATCATTTTTCGTGCTGCTGAGCATGGCTGCCCTCACATCCACCATCTCGCTGCTGGAAGTACCCGTATCCTATCTCATTGATGAGCATAAGGTTTCGCGAAAAAAAGCGGCCTTTGGAGTCGGTGGACTGGTCATGCTCTTTGCCGTGATCATATCCTACAACATCAATCTTATCGATGTCCTGGTTACCATCTTCAACAATGTGGGGTTGCCACTGGGCGGACTCATGCTTTGCATTTTCCTCGCCTGGTTCTGGAAATCGGAAAACGCAATAAACGAGATCCGGCACGGATTTGAGGATATGGACAACACCCTGTTCCCGAAAATCTGGCCGGTTTTTGTCAAATACATTTGTCCCCTGCTGATCGCCCTGGTTCTGATCACCACACTGTACAATCTGATACGTTGACTGACTGCCACCTGAATCCAATCCCGCACTGCGGGTTTCAATAGATCACTCCGGCTTGACGTTGCGACTGGATGCCGTGGCTGGACGCTGGGACTGGACGCTCCGCCGGATATCTCTGCAACAGATTTGTCTGAAAGCTGCAACAGTGGTATTTTTGGTCTTCGATTATAACCTTTTGTTACCAATCCATATGCCTAAAGTAAGCACATCCGATTTTCGCAACGGACTCACCTTAATGATCAATGGTGACATCTACAGTATCATTGAATTTCTACATGTAAAACCCGGCAAGGGCGGTGCCTTTGTACGGACCAAACTCAAGGGTGTGGTGAGCGGGAAAGTCCTCGACAAAACATTCCGGGCCGGTGAATCGGTGGAAGCGGTCCGCGTCGAACGCCGTCCCTACCAGTACATCTATCGGGAAGATGACATCTACCATTTCATGCATAAAGAGACCTTCGAACAGATCCCTATTCCCAGGGAAAAGCTGGACCGCCCCGATTTCCTGAAAGAAAACCAGGACGTTCAGGTCGTTGTCCAGGCCGAAACCGAAGAAATCCTGTTCACCGAGCTCCCGGACCACGTGATCCTGAAGGTTTCTGAAACCGAACCGGGCTTCAAGGGAGATACAGCTCAGGGCGGCTCCAAACCTGCCACGCTGGAATCCGGCGCAATCATCCAGGTACCACTGTTTATCAACCAGGGAGACCTGGTCAAGGTAAATTCAAAAGAAGGTACCTATCTGGAACGAGTTAAACTTTAAACCTGGAGATATCATGGATTTGAAAACCATAAGGAACCTTCTCAAGCTCATTGCGGAGAATGACGTCAATGAAGTTGAGATTGAAGAAGGGGATTTCAAGATAAGGGTCAAAAAACGTCCTGATACCATCATGAAAGAGGGCTCGTCCTCCATGTACATGGGCCATCCGCAACCGATGGAATTCCATCTCCCCGGTGGTGCAGCGCCAGCATCGCCATCCGCCGGCACTCCCTCATCGCCCCAGGCGCCCGCACCCGAGCCTCCGGCAGCGTCCGGCACAGATAACAACTATCTCACTGTCCGATCCCCGATCGTCGGAACCTTCTACCGCTCTCCCTCCCCGGAATCCGAGGCATTCGTAAATGTCGGGGATACGGTATCCAAAGGTACCGTAATCTGCATTGTAGAGGCCATGAAAATCATGAATGAGATCGAATCGGAGCACTCTGGCAAAATTGTCAAAATACTGGTTGAAGACGGACAGCCGGTGGAGTTTGACCAGCCGCTCTTTCACATCGATCCATCCTGACCTGCGCCATGTTTGATAAAATACTTATTGCCAACCGGGGCGAAATCGCGTTGCGTATCATCCGGACCTGCCGTGAAATGGGTATCAAGACGGTTGCCGTCTACTCCACGGCGGACGAGAAAAGCCTTCATGTGAAATTTGCCGACGAAGCCGTATGCATCGGTCCGCCTGCCGCACGGGACAGCTACCTGAAAATCCCTCGCATCATTGCTGCCGCGGAAATCACCGATGCCAAGGCCATCCATCCCGGTTACGGATTCCTGGCGGAGAACGCCGATTTTTCCCGCATCTGCGAGGAACACAACATAAAGTTCATCGGCCCGTCGCCCAAGATGATCGACACCATGGGCAACAAGTCCATGGCCCGGGAGAATATCATGAAATTCGGCGTGCCGACCATCCCCGGAAGCCCAACCGTAATCCGTTCGCCGGAAGAAGCAAAAAGAATTGCAGCCGACATCGGCTACCCTGTCATCTTCAAGGCCTCGGCGGGCGGAGGCGGACGCGGAATGAGGATTGTCATGGAGGAAAAGGATATCGACCGCCAACTCGTTGCCGCCCGAAACGAGGCCGTGTCCTGCTTCGGCAATGGCGACATCTACATGGAGAAGTTTATAATAGAGCCGCGCCATGTCGAGATCCAGATTGTCGGGGACCGGCACGGACTGGTAAACCACTACGGCGAGCGCGACTGCTCCATGCAGCGGCGCTACCAGAAAATGGTGGAAGAGGCCCCGTGTCCCGTCATGACACCCCAGCTGCGTGAAAAAATGGGGCTGGCCGCCATTGCCGCAGCCGAATCCATTCAGTACGAAGGAGCCGGTACCGTGGAATTCCTGCTCGACAAGGACCACAATTTCTACTTCATGGAGATGAACACGCGGATCCAGGTAGAGCATCCGGTCACCGAGGAGGTCACCAACGAGGACCTCATCCAGCGCCAGATCGAGGTTGCCGCCGGGTTGCCGCTGGACAAGAAACCACTGAAAATGCGCGGACACTGCATTGAATGCCGGATCAATGCCGAAGACCCGGAATTCAACTTCCGTCCCTCCGCCGGCATGATCCAGACGTTCCACCTGCCTGGCGGACACAGTGTCCGGGTGGACACGCACGCCTATGCCGGATATACCGTCCCGCCGTACTACGATTCCATGATAGCCAAACTGATCGTCAGCGCTCCTGACCGCCGGCTGGCCATCGAGCGCATGAAAAGATCCCTCAGTGAATTTGTAATTGAGGGAATCAAAACCAATATTCCCTATCAGCGGCAACTCATGAATGACCCGGCTTTCATCAGCGGTCATTTCGATACCAAGTACCTTGAAAATCATTTCAAGTTTCAACCCGATCCTTCCTAAAAATAACCCTTATGAATCATCCCAAAGAACTCAAATACACACGTGAACACGAATGGGTTCGCGACAACGGAGATGGAACGGTAACCGTAGGCATCACCGATTTTGCACAGAACGAGCTCGGTGATATCGTTTTTGTCGAAATCGACAAGGTTGGAGAGTCGGTGGACAAGGACGATACGTTCGGGACGGTGGAAGCCGTTAAGACCGTATCCGAGCTCTATATGCCTCTAAGCGGTGAGATTCTGGAGTGGAATGAGGCACTGGAAGACGAGCCGGAACTGATCAACGAAGATCCCTACGGAAAGGGGTGGATGATCAAGATCAAGCTGAGTGAATCTGCCCGGCTTGAAGAACTGCTTACCGTAGATGACTACAACGAAATTATTGCCTGATCACGCTTAATCCCCGGAAGGGATCTGTGCCACATGGTCAAACCTGAAGATGAATGGATCCTGATCCTGGATTACGGCTCCCAGTACAATCAGCTGATTGCCCGAAGGGTTCGCGAAAGCCAGGTCTATTGTGAAATACACCCCTTCAACGTCGACCTGAAAACGTTCGAATCGAGGCCTCCGTCCGGTGTGATCCTTTCGGGCGGACCGATGAGCGTCAACGATCCGGGCGCTCCGGAGCTGAACGTTGCCGTTCTGGAACTGGATGTTCCCGTCCTGGGCATCTGCTACGGGTTGCAGATCATGACGCATTCGATCTCGCCCGGCTCTGTTTCCCATGCCGAGAAACGCGAATTCGGACGGGCGCGCATATCGGTCCTCAAGCGCAATGAGCTTTTCGCCGGCTTGCCCGACGAGAGCATCGTCTGGATGAGCCACGGGGATCATATCGTCACCCTGCCTGAGCAGTTCGAGGTGATCGCCCGGACCGATAATGCGCCGGTGGCCGCCGTCAAGCACAGCCTCCGCCCGGTGTACGGAGTCCAGTTCCATCCCGAAGTCGTGCACACGGAATATGGACGCGAAATGCTTCACAATTTCGTCCGCAATATTTGCGGTCTGAAAGGTATTTGGACCCCGGGTTCGTTCATTGAAAGCACCATCGAGCAGATCCGTGAGACTGTTGGCGACGGCAACGTCGTATGCGGGCTTTCAGGCGGGGTGGATTCGACCGTGGCCGCCACACTGATCCACCGGGCCATTGGCGATCGTCTGCTTTGCGTCTTCGTCAACAATGGCGTGCTCCGGAAAAACGAGTTCGAGGATGTCCAGCGGCTCTATACCGAAAAGCTGAAGCTTCCGGTCAAGGCGGTGGACGCATCCACCCTGTTTCTGGACCGGCTGGAAGGGGTCAGTGATCCTGAAAAGAAACGGAAAATCATAGGTAACACCTTTATCGAGGTGTTTGACCACGCCATATCCGGAGACGACCGATTCACTCATCTTGCGCAGGGAACACTCTATCCGGATGTGATTGAAAGTGTCTCCTTCCGTGGCCCTTCGGTCACCATCAAGTCACACCACAATGTGGGCGGGCTTCCCGAAAAGATGAATCTGCAACTGCTGGAGCCGCTCCGCGAGCTGTTCAAGGACGAGGTCCGCAAAGTGGGCCTGGCGCTCGATATCCCAAAGGATTTCATAAGCCGCCATCCCTTCCCCGGTCCGGGGCTCTCCATCCGCATTCTGTCCGATGTCACCCGTGAAAAAGTCCGGCTGCTGCAGGAGGCCGATGACATCTTCATCGAGGAGCTGCGTACACGCAACCTCTACGACTCGGTATGGCAGGCGCTGGTGGTGCTGCTGCCCGTGCAGAGTGTGGGGGTCATGGGCGATGAGCGGACCTATGAATATGTTGTCGGAATGCGTGCCGTGACCAGTGTGGACGGCATGACGGCCGACTGGGCGCATCTTCCCTACGAATTCCTGGGCCATGTGTCCAATCGCATTATCAATGAAGTGAAAGGAATCAACCGCGTGGTTTACGATATCAGCTCCAAGCCGCCGGCAACGATCGAATGGGAATAGGTATCAGGCGGACCGCAGCTGTAATATAAAATTAAAAAGCACAGATGAACGCATTCTCACGAATTTCCCTGACCATACTGTTCGTTTGGTCCGTCAGCTTGTCGGCCTTCGGACCACCCGTTTACGGCCAACGTGCTGAGTCATATGTTCAACCCGATGATTCATACGCACAACCCGCTGAGGCATACGCACAACCCGTTGAAGCATACGACCAGCCACGCTTCGATGAACCGGCTAACGATGTCTTTGAAAGGGCATTGCGTTTTTACAGAGAGGCGCGATACGATTCGGCGGCACTCCTGTTTTCTCAGTTGGACACACCCGAAGCCAGGCTTTTTGCCGGCAAGAGCTACTTTTCAATCAGCAATTATCCCCTTGCCCGCAACAGTCTGCGCAAGGTAACGCGAAACGATGATCCCCGTTTGTTTGACGAAGCGCGGTTCACCCTCGCTCTCAGTGAATTTCAGACCCGCCAGCTTGGCAGCAGCCTGGATCTGCTGTACAATCTGAAATCGCGTCCCGCCTACCAGAACCTTCACCGCGACGCGGACCGGCTCTACCAGCAGATCATGGGCTATCTGACAACGGAACAGCGAAAACTGGCTTTCCAGCAGAGTGAGAATCCGAGAGTTCAGCTGGATCTCGTGCGATTCGGACTTGATTACATGAGCCGTGCCGAAGCCCGGCAGCTTTTTGATGCGCTTCATCCCTTTTTTGAAGCCACGATTGACACCAACATCCTGGCTGCGGTAGATCGCCGTATCCAGCGGCTGCCAACCCAGGGCAGTTCCTCGTATGGCAGGGCGCCTTCCGGCATCGTCTACAACATAGGCATACTTTTGCCGGAAGCCGAACCCGGAACCCGGGAATGGCAGGTTTCGCGATCGCTGTACAAGGGTTATCTTCTGGCGGCCGAAGAGTTCAACCGTTCTCAGAACGACAAATACATCCGGCTTCATCATATGGAGACGTCGGACACGCTGCTGACACTGGAAGCTGCCATGGCCAGACTTGCCTGGCAGTATCACGCCGATGCGGTCATCGGTCCGCTTTTCTCGGATGATGCCTATCGTATACGTGAGCTCGCCGAATACTACCAGATTCCCGTAATCCCGCCCCTGGCTAATGCCGATACCATCAACATCAGCAATCCGTACCTGTACCAGGTCAATCCCACATTCGAGGCACGCGGAAGGGCTATGGCCCGATTTGCCGTCAATACCCTGAAGCTGGATACCCTCGCTGTCATCACGCAAAGCAATCTGCCGGTAGCAAGGGAGGCGCGCGAGTTCCGCAACGAAGCCGAACGTCTGGGCGCTGCAGTAATCCACTATTTCAGTGAGGATTTTGAAGCCCGCGCTTTTGAGGTTGGCCATATCACCCCCCATTTTGCAGGAAACCGTCGCCTCGTCGAGCGCTACTTCGACGACGAGGATTTCGAGCTTGTGCCTGTAAAAGGACTCTATATTTCTGTCACCGGTGGCGGGGCAGAGCAGCTGATCGACCTGATCCTCAACGACCTTCAGGCGTTCCGGAGTGAAGTCACCATCCTTGGCAATGAGGAGATGGCACACATCGACCTCAGTGACGCCCGCCGGCGCCAATTCGACATCTACTACAGTACCTTCTTCCACCAGGATGATGACAGCAGGGAGGTATATCATTTCAGGAACAATTTCCAGTCACTTGCAGGTTACCGTCCCGACAACTTTGCTCATCTGGGCTATGATGTGGCAACTTTCCTGTTCCGATCCATAAGTGACTTTGAGAATCCGGCACGCATCAAGCAAAAACTGCGCCACCGTCCGGTTTATGATGGCGTGATTACCAGCATCGGCTTCCGGGGAACACACATCAACCAGCACTTGCATTTTCTGCATGTTGCGCTTGACGGCGCCGAACTCTACGAGTTCCCTGAGGAAGAGGAGGCTGATCCGGATGCGGATCCGGATTCAGATGAGGAGTCAGATGCAGATGTGGATTCCGATGCGGATTTGAATTGAAGTGCGGGTATGGATTGGCGGATTTGAATTGAGGAGCGGACAATGACGGCTTGGATATCAGATTCCATAACCGGCATCGGGCGACACACCTTCGGTCATTGTAACCGTTGGTTCTTCATTTCCGCTTAAGCGGCAGACGGGAGAACAGGCTCAGGCTCTTTTGCGGAAAGAAGCCTTCACTGACCGATCGGACATCCTCAATGGATATGAATGCCTTGGGCATCTTTTCGTTGATGATCTGGATCATTCGCGGCAACTCCTTGCGTTTTATGACACTCAGAATCAGTCGCACCTGTCCGCTGACACCACTGGCCGACACGGACGTGACCCCGAAATCATTTTCCTTCAAATACTCGATCAGTTCGGTGGCATCCTCCGTGGTGATGGTCCGCACGCAGAGCAGTCCCATGGCAATTTTGCCTTCCAGATAGATACCGATGTAGTTTCCGGCTGCAAATCCGCCTGCATAAGCAAGATACAGCCCCACGTTGGTCAGGCTTTGAAAAATTTGTCCCACCGCGAGCAGCCAGATAAGCGCCTCCACAAAACCGATCATGGGAGCCAGCACTTTCATACTGCGCGATACAAAGATGATCCGCAAGGTGCCCAGCGTCACATCCACCACGCGGGCGGCAAAGATCATCAACGGGAGGATCAGATAGTTGAACCAGTCAAAGTCAGCCGATATGAACTCCAGAAGTGCCATGATACCAACCAAATGAAGTGGAAATAAATATATCCCCAAAATTATCCTTAATTCTTGAAGGAATTGCGAATTATTCTGCCCCTGAATAAATAATTCACAATAATCTCAACCAGCGTTGCGTCTGCCGGCTTTTTCGACATTAACGAAGCTGTCGCGCCTTCCCGCATCCTGCTATCCGCTGTCTACTGCCCGCTTCTGCCTGCATCCTCGCGCAATGACTCCTCGCGCTCCATTTCCACTCGTATCCGGCGCTGCTCGCGCAGCCATTCGGTCCACTCCCTGCTTTTCCTGCGATGCTCGGCATAGGTACGTGAAAAGGCATGACGTCCATCCGGTGTGGCCACCATGTACATATAGTTGTGATCCTCCGGAAAAAGGGCGGACCGGATGGAGGATAGTGACGGATTGGTGATGGGGCCCGGCGGAAGTCCGTGAATGCGGTAGGTATTATAGGGATGGTCAATGCGGTAGTCGGCATATACGAGCCGGCTACGCTCGCCTTTGGCATAGTTGACGGTGGGATCGGCCTGCAGGCGCCACCGGCGGTTCAGGCGATTCCAGTAAAGCCCGCTTATGGCCGGTTTTTCGTCATCAAAACGAGCCTCCCATTCAATGATGGATGCGAGCGTGGTAATCTCATCCACAGTCCGGCCCAGTTCCTGCATGCGCGCGGCATAGGGTTCGGCAACCCGGGAATCGAACTCCGACAACAGGCGCTCCAGCAATCGTTGCGGTGTGGAAGTCCAGAACACCTCATAGGAATCGGGCAGGATGCGTCCGTAGAGCTGGTGCGCCTCGATTCCGTAGCGGTTCAGCAGGCTGGTATCTCGCATGGCGGCGGCCAGTTCGTGCGTTTCAAACTGCATCTGCACGGCAATCCGCTCTTTCAGGGCCTCCTTGGTCGCTCCCGGCGGAATACGCAGAAGCATGGGATCCTGAAGTCCCAGCGCCAGTTTTGAA
>SKUI01000211.1 GCA_007122185.1 Rhodothermia bacterium
ACGGTCATATGGGTGGATCCGCCGCCGTCCAGGTTCAGGGCTTCATGGCACCCCAGGTCGGACAGCACATCGGCCAGTACATTAAAAGCCATGCCGGGGGACTCGTTGGCTACAAAAAGCAGAGCATGGTTGTCCTCGGTGTAGCAGACTGCGGTGCGGGCGCGGCGCTCATCGAATTCTCCGACGCCACCCCAGATGAGCTCTTCGGTGAATGTGATGTTGATCTCGCCGTCCTTGATAAGGACAGGTCCGCCCCCGATTCCGACCAGCAGGTCCTCAAACGGGCTGCCATCGTCGCGGCCGGGAGCCGGGGCAGGCGTACCGCGCTCGTTTGGGATGGCCTGGTCCAGCCGGTACAAGTCGTCGATGGATGCGCCGAAATGGTAGATCCAGTCCACATTCATGCTGCGGTCGGTGTTGACGCCGAAGTGTCCGCGTGAGATATGGTAATTTTGGGAGACATTATCTACCGTACGGCTGAGAATGGATGGGTTTTGCGATTTGATGTCGCCGCCGGGATAGACAATGGTGGAGAGCGACGTGCTGCCGGAAAAGTACCCGCCGTTGATGGCTGCAATGGAGCCAACCTCCCTGGAGAAGGCGGGGAGGCCCTTTCTTGAGGAGATGTAGGGATGGAGGATGTACTCCTCATTGGACATGTCCAGCTCAAGGTACCACGCATTGCGGGTGTCATTGTTGAACAGGCGGATGCCCTCGGGCAGCTCAAAATCTTCGGTGATCTCGACCCATTCCGACTGGGTTGCATGATTGTCCTGGGCATAGGTTGCAGCGGTAACACCATTCCACAGGTTCAGTGAGAACAGAAGCAACAGAGTGAAGCTGGTTTGGTAGAAGCTTTTCGCCGGAAAGGACCTCGCCGTCCCTGTATGTCCTGACGGACTTTGGCTTGTGGCGAAGAGCCCCGGTAGTCCTGTCCCTGTAAAATGGCTCCCTGCGACAGGGCCCCCTGCAATTTTTGTCATATCACGCTCCTCACGCCTGTTGTTTCCATTTGATGTTGCAGCCGATCGAAGGTTTTTGAACCGTCGAGGGTTTCTCGCCCTTGATAAGTGCATCCATCGCGGTTTTCAGATCGGTTCCGGTAACCGGTTCGTCGTTTCCGGGACGGCTGTCGTCGAATTGCCCGCGGTACACCAGCGAAAGATCCTTGTCGAAAAGGAAAAAATCAGGAGTGCAGGCGGCGTCATAAGCGCGGGCCACTTCCTGGGTTTCATCGAACAGATAGGGGAACCGGTAGCCGTAACGTTCGCTTTCTTCCGCCATCTTGTCCGGTGCATCGTCCGGGTAGTTTTCCACATCGTTGGAGTTGATGGCAACCACCCCGATACCCTTGTCGATGTATTCGGAAGTCACTTCCACGAATCGATCCCGGATGTGCTTCACGAAGGGACAGTGGTTGCAGTAGAATACGACCAGCAGGCCGTGTTCGCCGGCGACCTGGTCGCGGTTGAATACGTTGCCGTGGGGATCAGGAAGTGAAAAATCAGGGGCTTTGGTGCCCAGTTCAAGCATGTTGGAAGGGGTTCGTGCCATAGGACAGGTTTATTTCGCTGGTTTGTGTCGCTGGTTTGTGTCGCTGGTTTGTGTCGCTGGTAACTTCAGCCAAAACCAACAAGATAGTTTATTGCCGCATGGATTTCCATAATGCCCGCAAAATAGCATGATATACCAACAGAATAATGCATTTTTCATTATGGAAAGGTTGCGCAACCTCTTATTTTTAGTTTTTCGCCACAATCACCCGCAATATGGACACTCAATCGCAGCCTGGCAGGCCTGACTTCAGCAAGATACAATGTGTATTTTTTGATCTGGATGACACGCTGATCGACCACCGAAAAGCCCAGGAACGCGCCCTGGTGGATGTATGGACACAGTACCCCGAACTGCAGCAGGTGGAACCGCTCGTTTTCGCCAGGGAGTATGCGGCATCCAATTACCGGTTGTGGGATGCCTATCGCAAGAACGAGGTCACCCAGCCCGAGCTGCGCCGCCTGCGCTTCGAACAGACATTCCGGGAGCTCAAGGTTGGCTCTTTGGACTGGCGTGAAGTGGACCAGGTCTACATGGATTGCTACTCCCGCCACTGGGACTGGATCCCCGAAGCCCGGGATGCCCTGATACAGATCTCGGAACATTATCCCGTTGGGATCATGACCAACGGTTTTATCTTCGTCCAAAAGAAAAAGTTTGAGTATTTTTCACTGAATCGCTACACCCGTCATCTTATCATTTCCGAGGAAGTGGGATTTCTGAAACCTGACCCTCGCATTTTCGCATTTGCTGCCGAAAAATCCGAATTTAAACCGGCTGATTTGCTATATATTGGCGACTCGTATTCGTCCGATATCGTCGGCGGTTCCCGCAGCGGCTGGAAGACGGCCTGGTACCACCCGGCTGAGCTGGACCCGGATGAAGATCTTGCCGATCTCGTTTTTTCCGGATACGCTGAGCTGCTCAGAGCGCTGGCGGTGCCGCAACGTGAATGAAAACCGACCATCGGACGATCGTCCGGGCTGCCGGACGCATCCACCCGCGTCCACCAGCTTTTGATTCAATAATACCTGAACTGCATTAAACAACATAAATTGATCCACACACCCAACCATGTCCAAACAGCACCTTGCCGAACCTGAAGTGACTCTGGAACTAGCCAGGGAACACGGCCTCACCGACGAAGAGTTTGAAAAGATTTGCGAATACCTTGGACGTACTCCCACGTTTACCGAGCTTGGCGTCTACTCGGTCATGTGGAGCGAGCACTGCTCCTACAAGAATTCCATTGCCGTGCTGAAAACGCTGCCCCGAAGCGGTCCGTTTTTGCTGGTCAGCGCCGGTGAGGAGAATGCGGGACTGGTGGATATCGGCGACGGCCTGGCCTGCGCGTTCAAGATCGAGAGCCACAACCACCCGTCGGCTGTGGAGCCGTACCAGGGCGCGGCCACCGGCGTGGGCGGCATCCACCGCGATATTTTCACCATGGGCGCGCGTCCGATCGCCGCTTTGAACTCGCTGCGTTTCGGCTCCATGAGCGAGCCGCGTGTCCGGTATCTGGTGGATGGGGTTGTACGCGGGATTGCGGATTACGGCAACTCTTTCGGGGTGCCGACGGTGGCCGGCGAGGTGTATTTCGACAAGAGCTACGAGGGCAATCCGCTGGTCAACGCCATGAGTGTGGGTACCGTGAAACACGGGGAGACCGCATCGGCCGTGGCTGATGGGGTGGGCAATCCGGTGATCATCGTAGGCGCGTCGACCGGGCGTGATGGCATCCACGGGGCCACCTTTGCCTCCGAGGAGATCAGTGAGGCCAGCGAGGCAAAACGTCCCAGCGTGCAGGTTGGCGACCCGTTCACCGAGAAGTTGCTGCTTGAGGCGACCCTTGAGGCGCTGAAAACAGGCGCCGTGGTCGGCATCCAGGATATGGGTGCGGCGGGCATCAGCTGCTCCAGCTCCGAGATGAGCGCCAAGAGCGGCACCGGCATGCGCCTGGACCTGGACAAGGTTCCGCTGCGCGAGGACGACATGAGCGCTTATGAGATCCTGCTTTCCGAGAGCCAGGAGCG
>SKUI01000153.1 GCA_007122185.1 Rhodothermia bacterium
TGGTGCTTCCTGCGGCTTATGCCATTCGGAAGGCATTGCGGAATACCTGCAAATCGTTGCCACTGAACAGCACCATCCGGACCAGGGTCACATGGTTCAGATCAGAAAGTACGGAATGCACCGCGTCGGCCGTCACCTCCGCCGCCTCTTCCAGCGGATACCCGAATGCTCCGGTGGATATGGCCGGAAATCCAACAGAATACAGCTGCGCTTTGTCCGCCAGCCACAGCGCATTCTGGTAGCAACGGGCCAGCAGCTCATCGGACGGTTTGTCAATATTGTACACGGGTCCCAGGCAATGAATGATTTTCTTGTTGGGAAGTCCGAATGCTGGCGAGATCACCGCTTCTCCCGGCTTTATGGGCGCCATGGGCCGACAGGCCTGCTCAAGTTCGGGTCCCGCTGCCCGATGGATGGCGCCCGCCACACCGCCGCCGGTCCTGAGTTCCGCATTGGCCGCGTTCACAACAACGTCCAGGTCGTTCTGTTGGGTGATATCGCCCTGGATACATTCAAGTTTTACGTTTCCCTCCATAAAAACCTCCGGTTTTGTCATTGCATGAAAGGTTCACCGCAAAAAAAGCCCTATCTTAATATCCAACAGATTCTGCACAAAAACAACGATTGCAAGTATTCTGGAAAAACGACAACCTGTACCCAGGGAACTGCAGCAGAAGTAAAGAAGCCACTACTTGAAGAAACGAATTTCATGACCGAAGAAACAAAACCGAACTACCCCGAAGTGACACTCGCGAAAGGCAGGGACAAACGGATCCGCAACGGACACCTCTGGATTTTCAGCAATGAACTGCTCCCGGCCACGGCCCGACCGGAGCCGGGAGAGATTGTGGCCGTCCGCACCTCAGAAAACCGGGTTGCCGGCATCGGGTTCTATCACCCCAACTCGCTCATCGCAGTACGCCTGCTCACCCGTAAACCGGCCGTTATCGATCGCGCGTTTTTTGCGTCGCGACTTGCACAGGCCATTCGGAACCGCGAACCCCTGAACGACACGACCAATGCGGTGCGCCTGGTTCATGCCGAAAGCGACGGGATGCCCGGACTCATCGTCGACCGGTACGGTGACGGACTCGTGCTCCAGATCCTCAGTGCCGGCATGGAGCGGCAACGGGATATCGTTGTGGATGTGCTCCGCGAGTTGCTCCAGCCCACATTCCTCATCCTCCGGAACGACCATCACATGCGTGAACGGGAGGGCCTGGGCCAGGAAAAAGAGTTCCTGATCGGCGATGACAGCGAAATACCGGTGACCATCACCGAAAACTCGGTGTCCTTTCTGGTGGATCCGTTCGAGGGACAGAAAACCGGGTTTTACATCGATCAGCGCGATCACAGGATGGTGTTCCGCCGCTTCATCCGTCCCGGCGACCGTGTGCTGGACGGTTTTTGCCACTTCGGGGGGTTTGCCATGCACGCTGCCCTTGCCGGAGCGGGCGAAGTCGTTGCCGTTGACGATTCCGATGCCGTTCTGGAATACACCACAAAGAACATCCGGCTGAACGGTCTGGAGCATATCGTATCCACCCGGAAAGCGGACCTGATGAAACTGCTGCCGGATATGGCCGGCGAAGGGAACGTGCGTTTCAACGTTATCAACCTGGATCCTCCCAATTTTGCCACCAATCGCAAGTCGGTGGGACCGGCGCTGCGGGGCTACCGAAAACTTCATCGCGCCGCACTGGACCTGCTGGAACCCGGTGGGATCCTGGCAACATCATCCTGCTCGCACCATATCACGGAAGATGCATTTCTGGATTCCGTGATGCGGGCCTGCAGGGACAGCAGACGCCGCGTGCAGCTGCTCTACAAGGGCGGGCATGCCATGGACCACCCCGTGCTCCCTGAAATGCCCGAGACCGGTTACCTGAAATTCTTTATTTTCAGGGTGGCCGAGATCGACTGATCAGGCCGCATTTTTTTATCATTTACAAGACAACTGCGGTACAGCCTTACAGCTTCGCCGCTTCACATTTTCCATAGACAGCCAGCGTAGCTTCACCGCATCTGAATAATAATGGCAATATTGCATCAATGCGTCAGCAGCACATAAATACACCATCACTTCAACGCATCTGCAACAGACCGCACCATCTGAATCATTCCTCATGGCCATGAACTGTCGCATAGCTGTATGGATCCTTCTTCCCGTTCTGCTCATGCTTGCGGCATCCTGTGGTACCACCCGCCACGGCAGGGTGCTTGAACAGGGCGAAGCCAGCTGGTACGGTCCCGGTTTTCACGGCCGCACCACCGCAAACGGGGAAACCTACAACCAGAACGAGCTGACAGCCGCGCACCGGACCCTCCCCTTCAACACGGTTGTGCGCGTGATCAATCTTGATAACGGCAAATCGGTTAACGTACGGATCAACGATCGCGGACCCTATGCCCGGGGACGCATCATCGACCTCTCCAAAGAGGCGGCACGTCGCATTGATATGGTCGATTCCGGCGTGGCGCCGGTGCGCCTTGTCCTGGTAAGCTCGGAACAGCCGATCCGTACCAGAGGCCCGGGAAACATCCGGCAGGAAGAATTCACGATCCAACTGGCCTCGTATCATCGCCGCAGCGATGCCGAGTCCTATGCCCGGCAGATTGCCAACAGCAGAGTAGCCACAGGTGAAGTGGACGGCCGCACCGTCTACCGGGTCTTCTATGGACGCTATCGGAGTCCCTCCGATGCCCGCCGTGACCTTGAACGACTGAAGCGCGACGGGCACGAAGGATACATCCGCCAGGTCCAGAACTGATCCGGCCCGGCACATTCGGGTTTGCGTTGAAACGGTGATCTCCCGGGACTGTAGCGGCGAATTTCCAAATCTGTAACGTTTTGCACTCAAATACGTATGAAGATGGAACCCGGCAAGGGGATTGTCCCGCGCTGTCGGCATCGGAGCAGTGTTCATCTGATCCCCTGTATTGCCGGAGCTGTTCCAAAAGTGACAAAATTTCTAATATGAGTCTGTTGTCTCACCAATAATTGCAACTATTTTCAACTGGCAAGGGTCATGGAAAAATCAATGCGCACTGTTAATTTCAGAATTGACATTACATCAGCAAGGCTTATTGCCTGCCTCATTTGCATTACAGGCCTGCTGTTCACGGACATATCGAACGCAAAGACAATGCCATCCATCGGTGGCGTTGACGATACGCAGATGGCTACGGAGAATAACAACCCCGAAAGAGGCGGGCTGGCACTGACCGTCAACAACTACGGCATCGCTTTCGGGAATGTCCCAGTCGTGCACGGACTCCGTTTCAATCTGCGTGACATAAACCTGAACCAGGTGAACGGTGCCAATATCACCATTCTCGCACCAAGGGAGCCGTCATACGGAACGGTCAGGGGACTCGCTCTGGGACTGCCTATGACAGGCGGCGCCAGCATCACCGGTGTTTCCGTGGCACTCGGGGGGATCACTGTTGAGGAATCAATCAGCGGCATCCAATTTGCTCTTCTGGGAATCGGTGCCGGTACCGGAATCTCCGGAATTACGGTGGCCGGACTCGGATTCGGGGCTGCTGGCAATGTCAGTGGTATCAA
>SKUI01000198.1 GCA_007122185.1 Rhodothermia bacterium
CTGCGGCACCGAAATGGTCTACTTCGCTACCGGAGAGTATCGCACCGACGGCGGGATCATGATCACCGCCAGCCACAATCCAAAGGAGTATAACGGCTGCAAAATGGTGGCACGCGACGTGGTTCCCGTCGGCGCTGCATCCGGACTCACGGAAATACGCAAAAGGGTCGCCGAAAACGGTCCGTTTGAACACGTCCGGCCCGCAAAGCCAGGATACCGGGGCAATTACACCCGGCTCGATATCACCAAAGAGTTTCTCGCCTGGATGACCGGACAACTGACCACCCCTGCCAGGCGTGACCTGAAAGTGGTGCTCAACGCCGGGAACGGCGCTGCCGGACCCGCACTCCGCGCCCTCGCCGGAAGGCTGTCCTGCCAGTGCGAGCTCCTGTTCGAACAACCGGACGGCAACTTTCCCAACGGCGTTCCCAATCCGCTGCTTCCCGAATGCCGGGAGGATACGGCCCGAGCAGTCCGGGATACGGAAGCCGATTTCGGAGTGGCCTTTGACGGCGACTTCGACCGTTGTTTTTTCTTTGATGAACAGGGCCGTTTTATCGAAGGGTATTACATCGTGGGACTTTTGGCCCGGCAGATCCTCAAAAAACATCCCGGGGCCAAGATCATCCACGACCCGCGCCTGACCTGGAACACCATTGAGACAGTGAAACAACTCGGAGGCGTACCCGTGGAATCAAAGACGGGACATGCGTATATAAAAGAGCGCATGCGCCTTGAAAAGGCCGAATACGGCGGGGAAATGTCTGCGCATCACTATTTCCGGAGCTTCTGGTACTGCGACACCGGCATCCTGCCGTTTCTGCTGATCCTGGAACTGCTCAGTGGCACCGAAAAACGTCTATCGGAACTGGTGGATGAGGCGATCCGGCGATACCCGGTAACCGGCGAACAAAACTTTACCATATCTGCTTCACCGGAAGCCGTCATCAAAGCCGTCGAGCAGCATTATGCCGGCGTGGGAGAGATTTCCCGGCGGGATGGCCTGTCTATAAGTTTCGACGACTGGCGGTTCAATCTGCGCGCTTCAAATACCGAGCCATTGCTCCGTCTGAATGTCGAGTCTCGCGGTGACGCGGCCCTTTTGCAGGCCAAACGCGACGAAATTGTCGCCATTATCTCTTCATTTACATAGCCATATTCACATAACCATTTGCAAAACGTATTACCATGAGTGACCATGCTAAGGACCAATTGCACTTCAACGAGGAACATGCCAGGGATGAGGTTTTCGACGAGGTTTGCTCCTGTCTGACCGATCTTGGCTTCAAAATTGCCGACTTCGACCAGGAGCGGCCCTGGGGTGGTTTTTTTGTCATCAACGAACAGCAGGCAACGGACTTTATCCGGGAGTTTTTCCCCCATTTGAGTCTGGATGATTTCAGGGGATTCCCGAAACTGAGCCCCAAGGTCCTGCTGGTTGCCCCGAACCAGCGGCTATCCTGGCAGTACCACCACCGGCGGTCCGAAATCTGGAAAGTGATCGGAGGATCCGTCGCCGTAGCTGTCAGTGAGACCGATGAAGAATCCACTCCGGCGGTCTACCGGGCTGGCAGTATTATTGAACTGGAAAGGGGAGAGCGGCACCGGCTTATCGGGACGGATACGTGGGGTGTTATCGCTGAAATATGGAAGCATACCAATCCGGACAATCCCTCTGACGAAGACGATATCGTCCGTGTTCAGGACGATTACGGCCGGTAGCAGCAAAATTTCCTTGTAATTGTGCGTTGCATCAAAACATTTTGTTGCTCCATGCGTATAACTGTTCAAAAACTGAGATATCCCGTTTGCGATCCCGTGAGCAAGTGAAGCATGATACAATACTATCCGGGATCTTTTTAAATGTGATTTGAGTTGCCATTTCAAAAAATGAGTATAAGAAAAGTCATGAAAAAGTTAGGATCCGCCATTATTCTGACGATCGGATGGGCCGTTTTTATCGGCATTATAGCCCTCAGCTGGATCTTCAGCATGTCCATCTGAGCCCCTTGCTCGTACCGGTATTTCTCCACAGCCTGCAGCAGCCTCCTGCCCTGCACACTTTTTTTCCTGTTGTCTCTGTTGGAAAATGACTTTTGGGGCTTCGAGCAATAGTCTATGAGATGCTTTCCAATAAAAAAGTCCCGTGCACAAACGAGCACACGGGACTATTAAAGGAATTTAGACAGGTTTCCGAATCAGAAAAGATATCTATTTCATCAATTTAATTCATGGCCTGAATATCATACGAACGCCCGACTGAGGTCAGGGAAGCATAACGGCATCGATCACATGGATCACACCGTTGCGGGCCATAATGTCGGTGGCAATGATCTGTGCGAAACCGTTCTCGTCGTTGCCGACTTTGTATATGGTCACATCCTCACCTTCTTCATCCTGAACGACCTCATCTTTCACAAAGAAGAACGATTTGTTCAGCGTGCGGATTCGATCGGAAGTAACCACATCTTCAGCTTTGCGATTGCCGGGAGCAACATGGTACAGAAGAATATCGCGTACCAGACCGCGATTTTCAGGAACGAAGAGTTCTTCTGCAGTGAGATCCAGCTTCTCGAGAAGCGCTACAAAAGCATCATCGACCGGAGCAAAGACCGTAAACTGACGTCGTCCGTCAAGCACAGATGCAAGTCCGGCAAACTCCACAGCCTGCGCAAGGATAGTAAAGTTCGTGTCAGAAGCTGCAATATCAAGAATAGAGTCATATGGTTTGGACTCATACTCTCTGTTACGATCGCCGGGGTTGAATTTGGAAGGCGGAAGCATGACGGCATCGATGACATGAATGACACCATTACGCGCTTCTATATCAACCGCAGTAATTCCGGCAAATCCGTTTTCGTCGTTTCCAACAAAAAATGATCCTTCATCTTCTTTTACCTTGATAAAGAATCCTTGCTGTGTCTTAATCTGCTGTGAGGTTACCACGTCTTCAGCGAAGCGTGCCCCTGGAGCTACGTGATACAGAAGGATGCTCGTAACCAGTTCTTTATTCTCCTCAACAAGGAGTTCTTCTGCCGTCAGATCAAGCGCCTCAAGCAAATCTTCAAATGCATCATTGGTAGGTGCAAAAACGGTGAATTGCCGACGCCCATCAAGGACCCCGTCAAGCCCGGCAAAAACAACGGCTGCCGCAAGAAGTGAGAAATTGGTATCGGCTGCTGCAATTTCGAGAATGGACTCGCTACTCGTAATCGCTTCGTTCATAAGAACTTCAGAGCCTGCCATATCAGACAAGTCAGAGTTATTATACGTGTTGTCGGTAATGTCACAGGCACTGAGCGCAAACAAAAACGTGATACCCAGTACTAATGATAGATGTTTCATGTTTATACCCCGCAAGGTTGTTGGTTGATCTTGTTATTAATATGGCTGTACTTGAAAAACCCAATGTTTTTTTAAATGGTTCCCATCCGTGAAATTTAATTTGAAGCACTAACATTCCTACCTCTAATCTTGTGACAAGTTGACATTTTCGCAATTTTCAATGCGTTTTAGAGGAATATTTTCGGGAAAAATAGTATTCTGGATACAGTAATTC
>SKUI01000103.1 GCA_007122185.1 Rhodothermia bacterium
ATCGGGCTGCTGATCCTGTTCACTGCCGTTGTGCTGGTTTTCAACACGATCCGGCTGACCATCTACGCCAAGCGCAATATCATCCGTACGATGAAACTGGTCGGCGCAACCAACTCCTTCATCCGGCGTCCCTTCCTCCTGGAGGGATTTCTGCAGGGCATTCTGGCTGCCGCCATTGCCACCGCCCTTCACTGGCTGTTGTTTGAGCTGGTGATACCGGTCTATCTGCCCCAGTTCGGCGTTCTGGCCTGGCCTTTTGAGCGATGGTACTATCTTATCGGAGCCATGGCGCTGATGTCCCTTGTAATGGGGCTGTGGGGCAGCCGGTGGGCGACCCGCAAATTCATCAGCCAGACGTCCATCAGTTGAGAGTCTGGGGACAGGCCGGGACACGGCAGAGACGTCTCAACTCTTTTTTGAGGACTCCGCCTTGGGTTCGGCAGGCAAATCCTTTTTGTCCTGCTGGCATTCATCCGGGTTATTGCAGGTGCCGTAAAACTGAAGCGAATGCCCCTCAATCTCAAACCCGTGAATCTTCTCCATCATGCTTTTGATCTCCTGAAGGCGCGGGTCACAAAACTCGATTACCTTTCCGCACTTGTTGCAGATCATGTGGTCATGCTGGCGGTAGGCATAGGCCCGCTCGTAGATTGACTGGTTCTTGCCGAACTGGTGCCGCTGGACCAGGCCGCATTCAAGGAGCAGGTCCAGGGTATTGTACACGGTGGCACGAGAGACACGGTATCCAACATTCTTCATGCGGAAGTACATGTCGTCCGCATCAAAATGCCCGTCAGCCCGATAGATCTCTTCCAGGACCATCAGACGCTCCGGTGTCTGGCGATGTTTTTTCTCCTTCAGATAATTTCGAAAGATCTCCTTCACTTCCGTGATCAGATCTTCCGGTGCAGGTCCGGCCATAGGTTCAGATTAGTGGGTGATGATTATGGACTAACGAGTCAGATTCCGTAATTTGTATCCGGTATGAATAAGCGTGTGGCTTCACGACAGGTTCTGTTGGAAATTTAGCACAAAAAAGTGATAAATACCTGTTAAACCACCGAAAAACGTACTCCCGCCGATGACCGGAAACGTACTCTGTCCGATGAATAAAAATGTAATTGAACGTACCCGGAGAATGTCCGGTTATTGTCCGTGAACCCGGTAAACTGACATCAAAATACGCCTAAAACTTTCCCGATTATGACACATGAACTGAAAAGCGTTACCGTAATGATCGAAATCCCGAAAGGCAGCCGCAACAAGTACGAATATGACAAGAAGACAAAAAGGATCATCTTCGACCGAATGCTTTTCTCCGCGGTGCATTACCCGAGCGATTACGGGTTTATTCCGGAAACACTTGCACTGGATGGGGATCCGCTGGACGCGCTCGTCCTGGTGACCGAACCGACCTTCCCCGGATGCCTGATCGAGGCCAAGCCGGTCGGACTTTTCAAGATGTGGGATGAAAAGGGGCCGGACGAAAAAATTCTTTGTGTGCCGGTGCGCGACCCGCTTTGGAATCATATCGAATCACGGGATGATGTGCCGCCGCACCTGCTTCACGAAATCGAGCACTTTTTCCAGGTTTACAAGGATTTGGAAGACAAAAAAACGGGTACCGACGGCTGGTACGGACGGGATGTAGCCGAAAAAATTATCAGGGAATGCCGGGAAAGGTATCAGGACAATGGAGATTCGGATGCGGAATGACGCCGCACCACCTCGCTCAGCGCACGTATGGTCTGGTCGATATCCTCTTCGGTGTTGGTCTTGCCCAGACTGAACCTGAGGGTGGATTTGGCCATCGCTTCGTCGTAGCCGAGAGCCAGCATGACATGCGACGGCTTGATGGTTCCGGAGGTGCAGGCCGACCCGTTGGAGCAGCAGATGCCTTCAATATCAAGATTGAGGAGGAGCATCTCGCCATCCAGCGGCCGATTCTTGTCGTCCGTGACGGTCACACTGAGGATGTGGGGGATGCCGCCATCCGGATTGCCGTTGAACCGGACTTGCGATCCAAGTGCGTCCCGGAGCCCATCCACCAGGCGCCGGCTGAGCCCGGCAATGTGTGTGGTGTTTTTCTCCATTTGTTCGTGGGCAACTTCCAGCGCCTTGCCCAGCCCTACAATTCCTGCGACATTCAGCGTGCCGCCCCGCCGGCCGCGTTCCTGCGAGCCGCCATGCATCCATGGTGACCACGGCGCACCCGATCGCACATACAGAGCACCGGCACCTTTGGGGCCATGGAACTTGTGAGCGCTCATGCTCAGGAAATCCACGCCCAGTTCGTTGACATCGACAGGGATCTTGCCGATGGACTGTACCGTGTCGCAATGAAACGGAATGTCCCTGCTGTGGCATAAAGCCGTCAGTTCCGGGATAGGGTTGATGGTGCCGGTTTCGTTGTTGACATGCATGAGCGTAACCAGTGCCGTGTCGCCGCCGAGCAGCTTCTCCAGCTCGCCGGGCTGCACCCTTCCTCTGTCATCGAGGTTTGCAAAGACAATTTCGTACCCCATTTTTGCGGCCTGTTCGACCGGATAGAGCACGGCGTTGTGCTCGCTGCGGGCCGTGATGATCTGCCTGCGGGTGCTGTTTTCCAGGGCTCCGAATATGGCGGCATTGTTACTTTCGGTACCCCCGCTGGTGAAGATGATCTCGGAACTCTCGGCACCGATGAACCGGGCGATACTTCCCCGCCATGATTCAACTGCCACGCTTGTTTTCCTGCCCATGTGGTGGATGGACGAGGCATTCCCGTAATCCTCCTTCAGGCAGGGGATCATGGCCTCCACCACTTCGGGATCGATAGGCGATGTGGCTGCGTTGTCAAGATATACGGTTTGCATCAGGTAGAAAGCTTAGAAATAATCAGTTGAATCACGCAAGATCGCTGTTGAAATCGTATCTTGAGACACTGTTTAAACGATGCGAATCCGTGAATTTTCACATGAAATACATCTGTAACGGGTATCATGCCATATAGGTTGCAATACGTTTCACACAGTTTGGTGTTAAAATAAAGGTTAATTCAAAAGGAATCATTTACAATGGCAAAATTATCTTTGAAAGATCTTGATCTTAAAGGAAAAACGGTCGTAATGCGGGTCGACTTCAACGTGCCGCTCAAAGACGGCGTAATCGGCGACGATAACCGCATCCGGCAGGCCCTTCCCAGTATCAAACACGTCATTGAGGCAGGTGCCAAACTGGTGCTTTTGAGCCATCTCGGACGTCCGAAAGGGGAGCCGAAAGCGGAATTCAGTCTCAAACCGGTTGCAAAACATCTGGAGTCTCTTGTATCATGCAAGGTCTGGTTCGGAGAAGACTGCATCGGCAAGAAAGCGGAACAAGCGGTCAAAAAAGCCTCTGAAGGCGAGATTGTACTGCTTGAAAACGTCCGGTTCCATCCACAGGAAACCAAGAACGACCCTGATTTCTCAAAAGCGCTTGCCGCCCACGGGGATGTTTTTGTGAATGATGCCTTTGGCAGCAGCCATCGCGCGCACAGCTCCGTAGCCGGCATCACCGAACATCTGCAGCCGGCGGCGG
>SKUI01000044.1 GCA_007122185.1 Rhodothermia bacterium
TATTCCGTGTACGATTATCTGGATGTGAATCCTGAATTCGGCACAAAAGAGGATTTCCGGGAGCTGGTCGGCCAGATTCACGAGCATGGTATGTACGTGATCCTGGACTGGGTGGCAAACCACACTTCATGGGATGCGGTGTGGACGCAAACGCATCCAGAACTCTACGAAACGGATGAGGAGGGCAACTTCATCATCCCGCCGGGAACCGACTGGACCGACGTGATCCAGCTCGACTTCAGCAATCCCGAGACACACCGCAAGATGCATGAGGCGCTCGAATACTGGGTGCGCGAGTTTGATATCGACGGGTATCGGTGTGATGTGGCAGAGATGGTGCCGACGGAATTCTGGAATGAGGCCCGATATCGCCTTGACGGCATCAAGCCGGTTTTCATGCTGGCCGAAGCCGAAACACCGGAGCATCATATCCATGCTTTCGAAATGTCATACGCTTGGGAGACCCACCATCACATGAACCAGCTGGCTGCCGGGGAGATTACCATTGGTGATTTCGAGCAGCATCTGGAAGAGAACCGTGAGCGTTTCCCTGATTTTGCCTACCGCATGCAGTTCACATCCAACCATGACGAGAACAGCTGGAACGGCACGGTGTTCGAGCGCCTGGGTGACGGTGTTGAGGCGTTTGCCGTTCTTGCCGCAACCATACCGGGCATGCCCCTGGTCTACAACGGACAGGAAGCGGCCATGGACAAGCGGCTTGCGTTTTTTGAAAAGGATCCGATTGAGTGGCGTGATTTCCCGATGCTGGATTTCTACACGAGGCTGTTGCAGCTCAACAGGCAGAACCGGGCGCTTTTCAATGGCATCCATGGCGGACCGCTCAACCGGCTTGCCACCACGGCCGATGACCGGGTTTTTGCATTTTACCGTGAAAAAGACGGTGACAGGGTGGTCGTGCTGCTCAACCTGACGGACCAGCCGGCCTCATTTGAACTCGCAACGGCCGAAGCATCCGGCAGCTACACCGACCTGTTCCGGGACATCGAGGTGGTCCTGGGCGACGCGGAATCGTTCAATTTCGCCCCCTGGGAATATGCCGTTTACCATACCGGCATGTAGCCGGCACAGGTACTGCGTCATGGTGGTCAGCAACTGTCGGCAGTTATGGCTCGTCCGGTCGCTACCTGAACCAGCTTTCGGCAGTTATGGCTCGTCCGGACGTTCTCTGACCAGTATGAGGTTGCCGTTGCCGGCAAAACCCGGATTCTGGGCCCGGTCCAGGAGCCTCCTTGAGGTAAACGGGACATTTCTTTCCAGGTAGCTTTCCAGGCCGCCGGAGGTCCGCTGTCCATCTTTCAGACCCTGGAAGAAATACCAGGTGAAGATATCGTAGGGGTGCCCTACCCGGTCGTTATTAGCCCTGTACGGCCCGGAGCGTTGCCCGGGACTGGCTGCCCAGAACACTGCCGCCGTTTCAGGCAGACGTGACATAACCGACTGCAGCGCTTCTGCTTCCTCAGTGTGGATACGGACACCGTTATCGGTCTGTGTCCCGAATACAGAGGCCCGTGACCAGTCAGTATCAAGCACCGTGACGGTTTTCCGTGCACTCATGCCTGCAATCGTATCCATCAGATCCTGAACAGGTATCAGTCCGCTCGTGCCGCCGGCGGGATCATAGTCGACCGGAACCAGATAAAAGCGGTTATCCGGATCCATGATCCCATGGCCGTAGTAATAGACAAAGAGGTCGGATTCATCCTGCGAAAGATGCCTTCCGCCGATCATAAGTGAGTCGCTCTCCTCAAGGAATTGCCGCATCTCGTCAAAGTTCATGTTTTCATAAACCCGGATGTTGTCCGAGTAATACCCAAGCACCTGGCCGGAATAAAGTGACACTAGTTGTGCCGTGCGTGAGGCATTCCGGAGGTACTGCAGGGGATCGGGGTATTCGCCGTTGGCAATGACAATGGCTATGGCATCCGGATTCGCTCTTCTGTTATTCGGCAGATTCCGTTCGATTTCAATGTCACCGAACACCACCTGGTCGGGCAGCACCACCTGATCGCCAATGCGGGCCGTGTCCGCGACCTGCCATATCCGCCTGGAGTATTCCTTGCGTACGTAGGCAGGTCCATCCGATCTGAGGATCCGGTACCAGCGGTCATCCACATCGCTCAGATAAGGAAAGCGGCTTTGGCTGCCAACATGCTGTATGATATTGTTGCTCAGAGTTGCCGGTGACGTTCGTAATGGTACGCTTGAGGCTGTGACCTCCACAAATTCCTGCATGAAATCGGAGAGTGCCACATATCGATCAAAGCGCACATCCCGGTACTCCAGCTGCAAACGCAGGCCGGTGGTGTCCGTGCCGGGAAGTCTCCGGATATCTGTCTCCTGGCCGATGTGGAAGGAGACGGTATTGTCCCGGAAGTCAAGGGTACGCGCATCCACCAGTATCTCCGTTCCGCGAGTGATGGAAAGCCGGGCCCGGGCATCGGCGGAGAGGGGGATTGGAATGGTATCCTGAAAAACCCGGGTCCCTGTTTTCTGGAGCAGGCGTTTTTCTCCGGCTGGACGTGGTTCGCCGTCGGGTTTCATGGTCAGGTAGCTGGCTGCACCGATACTGAGCGCCGCAAGGTTCAGCATGGCGCGCTCCCGTGTTGAGAGACGGTCAGCGTCGATGACAGAAGAGTTGGACAGATACAGCCCCATGGTCATGCCGGACAGCCCGAGCACCATGTACCCGTACCGGGGCCGGTACTGCTGGATGTACCGCTCCGAAGCAAGATGCATGTTGTAGAGCAGTGCCCGTTCATTCAGCAGTTCCAGAGAGAAAACCGGGTTTTGGGGAGACGGGGTGATTACCGGGTGGAAAAATTCGTTTTCGGTTAGTGTGGTTTCAGAATCCGGGTCGGCCACAGGTTGTTCGGAAATCATCCATGCCGATGTGGTGCAGCTGCTGAGTCCAAGGGCAAACACCATTGCCAGCACGATACGCCTAAGCGGGCTTAGGACTCGCTTCGATGCCCGAGGAAGCTCCGTCGCCTGCGTAAGCTTTGGCGCCTGCGTAAGCTTTTGCGTTTTGCTCAAGTCCCGGAGAACTGGATCTGGAAATACTGGCATGAGTGAAAAAATAGTGTCTGTTTACAGGAGACCACCAGGTATTACAGTACTGGGGCCGACGCTGACCAGAGAATGCAAAAAAAAAAAAATGAAAACGCCGGAGTATCAAATTGCATTCCAGAATGTGTTTTCTGATAACATGACTATCTCCTTCTAACGAGGGATTTATCCGTCATATTTTTGCAGGATGTCAGGGCAAGGGTCCGTCACTGGTTAAGATAACACGTGTAAACGTGATTTCAGAGCGGTATATTTGCCTGAGAAAAGCCCTTTTTTCAGTTGCAATTAACGGCATTTCTCCTTTTTTTTCAACATGTACCAGGGGCGTAGAATTTCAGCATTTACAATACTGGTCGATGGGTTTGTGGTGACCCACGAAACTATTAAAGAAACAATTTCAACCTCAACATTCACACTTTTATAAATCGGATGTGGCTATGTCAGAAAAA
>SKUI01000030.1 GCA_007122185.1 Rhodothermia bacterium
CGATCAGCGCACCCCCTGCTTCGCCGGGCAGACCGAACAGTCCGGTAATCACCGGAGCAAACACCTGGCTGATGTATCCGATGACTCCCAGGGTGTAGAACAGGTTTACGATGAAAACCCCGAGCAGCACATAGGGTAACGCGCTGCGGATGAAACCGTTCATCCGCATGTAGATTTTTTTCCACAGGGATTCCCAGTAGGGCATACGGTAAGGCGGCAGGTCGATCAGCATTTCCGGCGATTCCCCTTTCAGGAAATGGTTCATGATCGCGCCCATGGCCATCCAGAGTACAAAAAGGGTGCCGTAGACAATCGCCAGTCCGGACAGCCCGGCCTGCCCCAGCAAGCCAATGACCATGGCCTGCTGTGCCATGCAGGGTACGGCAATGGCTATGAGTGTTCCCACGATGAAGCGTTCCTTGCGGGTCTCCAGCATGCGTCCGGCCATGACGCCGGGAACGTTGCAGCCGATCCCGAGCATCATGGGCACGATGGACAGCCCGTGAATGCCCAGCCGCTGCATCAGTGCATCCACTACAACTCCCAACCGGGGCAGGTATCCGATATCCTCGAGAATACTCAGAACCAGGTAGAAACTGAAGATGTAAGGCAGCACTACCGCCAGTGGGATATACAACCCGGTGGTGAGCAGACCGAAGGATTCTTCAAAATGGATTTCACCGGCAATGAGCGTACCGATCAGGATGTCGTGCAGCATGCCTGCGCCGCCCATCAGCCCCGAAACCCATGCGGCCACAGGAAGCCAGAGCAACTCGAAAACCCATTCCAGCATCTCGTGAAGGAAGTTGCCGAAATAGGCCACGAAACCGAAACTGAGCAGCAGCACGAAAAGGGCAAAAACAGGTCCGAGTACCGGATGTACCGTCGTGTGGTCCAGATTATCCCGGAATGTGGATGCGCGTTCGGGAGCTCTTTGGACCTTCTGGCCGATGTCGACCGCCTTTTGCCAAAGCGATGCCCCGTTTTCCGAAACGAGGGAGCTGCTGCGGGCCTCCTGCAAGCGTGACTTGAGCACAACCATTCCGTCCCCGGTGAGCGCACAGGTCGGTACAACGGGTACACCCAGCAACTGCTCAAGCCTGGCGGTGTCAATAGTGATGCCGGCTTTTTGCGCCTCATCCCACATGTTCAGGGCAACCACGACCGGCTTGCCCGTCAAAAGCAGCTGCAGGGTCAGATGGAGGCTGCGTTCCAGGTGCGACGCATCCACGACATTGATGATCAGCTCGCCGCCGGCAATCATCTCGGATGCCACGGTCTCCGCCCTGTTGGTGGGTTCCAGGTCGTAGGTGCCGGGAACATCGATCACTTCCAACTCCCGTTCCTCCAGTTGCAAAAAGCCGCGCGTGTATTCCACCGTGGTTCCGGCATAATTGGAAACCACCACATGGGATCCGGTCAAACGCGAGAAAATGGCGCTTTTACCGACATTCGGATTGCCCATCAGCAAGACACGCATGCGCTTCTCCTCAGACCCCGTTCCTTTCTGCGGGCTTCACGATGAGCTTGGTGGCCATTCCGCGGCCCATGGCGGCCTGATGACCGTCCACACTGATGATAACGGGTCCGCGAATGTACTGCGAGCTTATCCTCAAAATCTTTTTCCCCTGGCGAATCCCCATGCCTTCCAGCCGGCGGTTCATCAACGAACTGCCATTGAAGGCAATGACTTCGGCCTCTTCTTTTAAGTCCAGCTCTATTAATGATTTATACATGTGTAGGAAATAATATTTATGCTCATTATCTATTAAGACTTAATCTAAATAAATTCATACACAAGTTCATCTTTTTTTTTCTGGTGGATACGGTTTGTTGCCGGGCAGCAAACGGATCAGCTGGTTCCTGTCAGCGTCGCGACCAGAGAGCGGCTGCCACCGTTGTTGCGGTGTTCGCACAGGTAAATACCCTGCCAGGTGCCGAGGGCAAGGCGTCCGTTGCGGATGGGCAGGGTCAGAGAACTGCCGAGAAGAGATGCCTTGATGTGGGAAGTCATGTCATCGGGACCCTCGAGCGTGTGCTGGTAGAGCGAGGTGTCCTCCGGGACAGCGCGCGTGAAATGTGTTTCAAAATCTTCCCGGACCGTGGGATCGGCATTCTCGTTCAGGGTCAGACTGGCGCTGGTGTGCAGGATATGGATGTGCATCAGGCCAATACGGATGTCATCTATGTGATCAAGTTGGGAGACGATCTCGTCGGTAACCAGGTGAAAGCCGCGTGGCCTGGATGTGAGCCGAAGGGTTTGCTGGTGCCAGATTTCTGACATAAGGTTGCCATTGGTTCATAAATCTGTTTCACTTGATAATATACAAATGATTCGGTGGAAAAGTTGCTTCCGCAGGATAGTTGCTTCAGCCGATAAGTCGTATAAGCCGAAAAGTTGCTTCAGCAGGATAGTCATTTCAGCCGAACAGACTGCTGACCGTCCCGCCATCGTGGCTGATGATCTGGCCGGTTACGAATCCCGATTGAGCGGAAAGCAGCCATGCCGCCAGACCGGCCAGCTCTTCGGCCTTGCCAAAGCGGCCCACAGGCACCGCTTTTTCCATATTTTTTCTGGTCTCGTCCAGCGGCAGCCCGCTTTTTTCGGCATTGAAGGCAATGACGCGTTCAATGGCCGGTGTGTTGTGCGCACCCGGTGCCAGAATATTGACCGTGATACATTCGCGGGCCACGTCGCGCGAGAGTGACTTGGCGAAACCGGCTACGGCAGCCCGCATGGCATTGCTCAGCGCCAGGACAGGCAACGGTTGCTTGATAGACTGACTTTCTATGAAAAGTATGCGGCCGTATCCACCCTCCCGGAATCGTGGCAGCAACCGAAGCACCAGGTCTGTTTTCCAGCGAAACACGGAGGCATAGGCCTCATCCCAATCTGACATGGAGGTTTCGATTGCCGTTTTGGCAGGTGGACCACCGGCATTCAGTACCAATCCATGCAACGGTTTGTCCGAGGTGACTTCCACCAGCCGGTCCAGTGTCTCCGATTTACCCAGATCGCCCTGGATGGGTGTAAAGCGGTCGGGCCACTGGTGGTGTATTTTTGCCAGAGGGTCCTGTCTTCTTGCGACGCCGGTGACGGAGGCACCTTCCCTGCAAAGAAATTCCGTTATCGCTTTTCCAAAACCGGAACTGCAACCGGTTACTATGAAGTGATGTTGATAGATGCTCAGATCCATATTAAAAACTGATTAGAGGTTATCAAAAACGGCGTCACTTTCAATACGGTAACACAAGACAACGGTGATCCATTCGATCATGCCAGGTTTTCATCCCATCTCCCTCATCTTGTCACCCTCATCCTGTCACCCTCATCCTGTCACCCTCATCCTGTCACTCTCATCCAGCCACATTCATCCCATCTCCGATTCATCCGCCCGGTCTATGGGTTCATCCATGGCCTGAAAAGTGGGCAAGCGATATTGCCAGAGCACCAGTGCCGGCATGGCCATGAAGAGGATGCGCGGCGTGGTATCCGGCGACAGCAGGTAAACCAGGAAAAATAGCAGCAGGAACCAAAG
>SKUI01000250.1 GCA_007122185.1 Rhodothermia bacterium
ACTGGCTGTTGCAATTCTGGCCACCGGAAAGATCCCCGCCCCTCTGATCGTTGTCGCTGCACTTGCAGCCGGAATACTAATTTAAATCTTCTTCACGTAAGCGTTTATATTTAAGATTACCGTATTTGAGAAAAATGCTCTTGTGGATACGGAATCCGATATTGCAGATTTTTGAAGCCGAATCTGAAAATGCGGCACCAAAAACAGCACATTGGAGGATTACGAATCCCGGCTCGCACGATCACTCACAAAACAACAGACGATGGTACAAGCAATGACTATGAACCCGGTCGGTGTTGTCTGCAATGACTGCACCGATCCCGCACAGGCCATGCGGATGCAGGACGCCGAAAGCGTCATTGAGGTGGACAAGGCCTTTGCCGACGCACTCTATATGATCGACAGCTGCGAGTACCTCGATGTGGTGTTCCATTTCCACCTGCCGGAAGCCGGGAAAGGTGCGGAAAAGGATTTGGGAACCGGTGAGAAAACGGGATATGGAGCTGAACCAGGTCCGGAAACCGGAACGGAACACGGAGCAACTACGGGAACTGACCCGAAAACTGGATCCGGAGTGGATCCGGAAGCGACTCACGGATGGCGGCGCACCACCAAAACTGGCGAAGTGCGCGGCGTCTTTGCCTCGCGCTCGCCGGTCCGCCCCAACCGGATCGGCATCACCACGGTGCGGCTCCTGGCCCGCGATGGAAACCGGCTTCGGGTAACCGGGCTCGATGCCGTCGACGGCACCCCTGTCCTGGACATAAAATCGTGCAATACCTCGCATCTGGATGATGCCCTGTGCGGGGCGGCAGACCCCATCCACACATCCCTGCTCAAATCCAATCCGCGTCTGACTATCCAGAAGCACATCATGGCGGGCGACACGGAGAAATTGCTGATGCTCTCGGCCCAGTTCCACGGACACTACTGTCCGGGCCTGGCCATGGGCGTGATGGCGGCGGTGCATGCCATGCAGCAGCTCGGCCGGGACAAAGCTGATCCAAGCGGCGCCATTGATGGTGTGAACCCGGCAGAAGCCGCTGGCGATAACGCATCCAGTCCGGCATCCGACGGCCTTGAGGATTTGCTGGCGATCGTCGAGACCAACAACTGCTTCGCCGACGGAGTGCAGCTGGTGACAGGGTGCTCTTTCGGGAACAACAGTCTGATTTTTGAGGATCTTGGCAAGACTGCTTTCACCCTCACCAGGCGCGACGGCAACGGAGTGCGCGTCATTTCGCGGCATGAATCACCGGCCTATGTCCGGGAGTCCTTTCCCGAATTCGACCGGCACTACCAGCGTGTGGTCAAAGAGCAGGTGCGCGATGAGGCCACCGTGGCTGCATTCCGGAAAAGCGGTGTGGAGCGCTCTTTCGGCACCCTGAACCTGGATTTTGACCGCTTGTTTGAGGTGCATCGGGTCCGGGTGGATGTCCCGGATTACGCCCCCTCCCACGAGAGCGGCGTGTGTGCAAAGTGCGGCGACAGCGTGATGGCCACCCGTATGGTTGATGACGGGGACACATCCACAAGAGACCGGGATGTATCCACAAGAGAAACGGACGCATCCAAAAGAGACCCGGACACTCCCGCGACGACAGCGGAGAGCCGGAAACTCTGCCTGAAATGTGCCGGTAAGCCGTATTCTGTGCTGGATGGACACGGGATCCGGATTTCGGATGGATGAACTGGACACTACCCATGCACGAACTTTCGATTGCCCTGAACATTGTGGATATCGCTTCGACCGAAACCCGGAAGGCCGGTGCAACGCGCGTGACGGACCTGGACATTGAGGTGGGATCGCTGTCGGGCGTAATCGTGGAGGCGCTGGAATTTGCGATGGAAGTAGCGGTCAGGGACACGATTCTGAGCGAGGCGCGGGTCGCCATCCACCCGGTGAAAGCGCAGGCACAGTGCCGAAAGTGCGGCGTAGAGTTTGATGTAAGGGACTACTTTGAGGAATGCCCGGAATGCGCTTCGCTGGATTTGCAGATCACACGGGGCCAGGAGCTTAAGGTTCGGTCGCTGAAAGTTGAATGAGTGGCAGGTCCGACGTTGGGGCGGAGCATGCCGGGCCGGGCCGGGCGGATTGAGAATGAGCCCCGAAATGATTACCTTGAAAGTACCGGACGCTTTTATCGGCCCGGAAACAAAACCATATTTTTCCTCCTTTTATCTCATCGTTTTTAATCATCTCACAGAGGTGTCGTTATGTGCGGAACTTGCGGATGCAGCGATCCCGAAGGCGTGGTAACTATCCGCCGGCCGGGAAGCGACCAGGAACATACACAGCCCCATAACCACGGGCATAGTCATGGCCACGATCATCACCATGGCCACGGGCACAGTCACCATCATCACGGACATTCGCACGGGCATGCTCACAGCCACGATCATCCCCATCCCCACAGCCATGACCACGGACACGGTCATGCGCATGATCATTCGCACGGGCACGGCCATCACCATGATCACGGAAAAAGCCGGGAAATCCAGCTGGAACAGGACATCCTAGCCCACAATAACATGCTTGCCGAGCGCAACCGCGGATATTTCGAGGCGAAAAACATCACGGCGCTGAATTTTGTCAGCTCCCCCGGCGCCGGCAAGACCACCCTGCTCGAAAAGACCATCACGGCGCTCAGGGAGGAGCTCCCGTTTTTCGTGATCGAGGGCGATCAGCAGACCATGAACGACGCCGAGCGCATTGACGCTACCGGCGCACCGGTCATCCAGATCAATACCGGAAGTGGCTGCCATCTGGATTCGGTAATGATCAACAGCGCCCTTAAGCAGCTTTCTCCCGACCCCGACTCCCTGCTGCTCATCGAAAACGTGGGCAACCTGGTGTGTCCGGCCCTGTTTGACCTCGGCGAGGCGAAACGCATTGTGGTGATCAGCGTGACCGAGGGCGATGACAAACCGATCAAATATCCGACGATTTTCCGCAACGCCGACCTGTGCATCATAAACAAGATCGATTTGCTGCCGCATGTGGAGTTTGATGTCGATAAGACAAAGGAGTACGCGCGCCGGATCCAGCCGCAGATCGAGTTCATTGAGACCTCAGCCACCAAGGGCGACGGAATGGAGGCGTGGTTTGAATGGCTGAAACAGCTGGTCAAGCCGCAATCAGACTAAAGAACCAGTCAGACAGGCGGGCTGACCGGTCTGTTGGTCCAACTGGAATCGTATCCAACAAGATTATTAGTCCAACAGGAATTGGGTCCGCTCAGTCCTTGTCAAACATCCGCGCGTTCCTGCGGAGGAAATGGATCTGCTCAAACTTCTCCGAATTGATCTTGTCGTCCACGATCATCCCCCGGAAGTCGTCCACGGAGGCAAAGCGCTTCTGTTTCATCCACCATTTGAGGTCTTCCAGCATATTGGTGATGTATCCGATTCCCTGGATGTAAAGAACCGAGCAGAACTGCGTCACCGTGGCACCGGCCAGAAGCTGTTTTACCACCCCTTCGTAGTCGTGCACTCCGGTGTTTGCCGCCAGGTCGCAGGAGACATACTTCGACAGCAC
>SKUI01000234.1 GCA_007122185.1 Rhodothermia bacterium
TACATGAACTCGCCCTGCGTCAGTTTCGGGCAGGATGCCGGTTCCACCGCGATGAAGCGCGTCTTTTTGCCTTCGGTGATGTTCTTGCCGATGAACGGAAACGAAATGCCGGCAAAATTGGACCCGCCTCCGAGCGGTGCAATGATAATGTCCGGATAATCCCCGGCGATCTCGAGTTGCTTCTCCGCCTCCTGTCCGATCACCGTCTGGTGCAGCAGCACGTGGTTGAGCACCGAGCCGAGCGAATACTTGTGCGACTCATCCTGCAGCGCCATCTCAATGGCCTCGGAAATGGCGATGCCCAGACTGCCGCTCGAATCGGGATCCTCGGCAAGGATGTTGCGTCCGGCCTGTGTGCGGTCGCTCGGCGAGGGATACACATCCGCCCCGAACGTATTCATCATGATCTTTCGGTACGGCTTCTGGTCGTAACTGATACGCACCATGTACACCTCGCACTCCATATCGAGCTGCGCGCATGCAAACGCGAGTGCCGTGCCCCACTGTCCGGCCCCCGTTTCGGTCACGATCTTTTTGACCCCCTCCTGCTTGTTGTAATACGCCTGCGCCACAGCGGTGTTGGGCTTGTGCGAACCGCTCGGACTCACACCTTCGTACTTGTAATAGATCTTTACAGGCGCGTCGAGCAGTTTTTCAAGACCGCGGGCGCGATAGAGTGGCGATGGACGCCAGATATTGTAGATATCCTGAACCTGGTCGGGAATTTCGATGTATTTCTCGGCGGAAACCTCCTGCATGATCAGTCCCATCGGGAAAATCGGGGCCAGATCCTCCGGTCCCACCGGCTGCTTCGTCTTCGGGCTCAGCGGCGGTTGCGGTTTGTTGGGCATATCCGCCACAATATTGTACCAATGTGTGGGCTTCTCGGATTCGTTCAGAAATATCTTTCTCGTATTCATTATTCTCAGTCCGTTTTTTTGTTGTAAAGGTGCGTGACAGAATAACACTAAATCCAAAAAAAATCCTGAAAAAATCCGGGTGGATGCGGCCGGCGCTCTGGCCACGGAATGCTGTACCCGGGACGGGCGTTTTATTAGTCAAATGTTTTATTTGGCTCCCAATACGATACGGCTGCGATGCCATGAACCTATCACCAAAATACTTTTCCTATGAATTGGAGCATGTACCTTGCCGGCGAGATCCACTCCGACTGGCGGACACAACTCATCGAATCCATCAATCAGCGAAACCTCCCCGTTCTGTGCACCGGACCGGTGATCGACCACGATGCCAGCGACAATTGCGGCGTGGCCATATTGGGCGAAGAGGAATCCGATTTCTGGAAAGACCGCAAGGGCGCCGGCGTCAATGCCATCCGCACCCGCACACTGATCCGGCAGGCCGATGTGGTGGTCGTCAAGTTCGGCGAAAAATACAAACAGTGGAACGCCGCATTTGATGCGGGTTATGCAGCTGCGCTGGGCAAAGCGCTGATCATCGTGCATCCCGAGGAATTCGACCATGCCCTGAAGGAGGTGGACGAAGCGGCGCAGGCCGTTGCCCGCACGCCCGAACAGGTAGTGGACATCATGAAATACGTGCTGACCGGGCAGCTCCCCTGACAGGCATTCCGGATGCAGATTCCACAGCCATTTTTTACAATTCACGGACAACTTTTTACAGGGGAATCACGTAATATCAGACTACTTCTGTCTTTGAGGGATTGAACTTTTTAGTTGAATATTGCCTTCTAAAAACATTTGAGTGGGTGCAGTCTCACTACCCGTCTTTTTTTCCATAATTCCCCGGCTGCGAAGCGTGGCGTATCGCTCCGGACTACCAAATCCGTTAATCATGACCAAGAATACAATCCATTACCCGCTTGCGCTATCGCTGGCGATCACCATGCTGCTGTCCTTCAGCTCCTGTTCACCGGAATCCGCGGAGCCCATCGGCGCTGTTCAGGACGAAGCCGCATCCACCCCGGAAGCAGCGCCAATACTTGGCTCCGGCATTGAGCTTGAAAACATGGACACCTCCGTCCGGCCGCAGGACAATTTCTACCGGTTTGTGAACGGGACCTGGCTGGAACAGACTGAAATTCCGGCCGACCGTGCCCGTTGGGGCAGTTTTGACGAGCTTCGGGAACAGTCCCAGGAGCACGTCCTCGAGATTATCCTGGAGCTGGCCGAAGAGTCGCACGAATTCGGAACCGACGCACAAAAAATCGGGGACATGTTCCGCTCGTTCATGGATACCCTGACCATCGAAGAGCGGGGCATCTCGCCCATCCAGCCCGACCTGGAAAGGATCAACGCCCTGCAGAGCCACGACGAACTGCCGGCTTTCTGGGGATACAATCAGCGGTACCGTTTCGGCTCGCCGGTGAGTGTTTTTGTCGGGGTGGACCTGATGCAGTCCGACCAGCACATCACCTCTGCTTCGCAATCCGGCATCGGCCTGCCCGACCGCGATTTCTACCTCCGGGATGATGAGCGCAGCCGGCAGCTGCTCGACGCCTACCGCACCTATATCACACGTTTGTGGAATGCCGCCGAATGGGGTGACGGTGAGGATGCCGCCGACCGGATCATTGCGCTCGAAACGGCCATCGCCGAACAGCACTGGACCCGCGTCCAGAACCGTGACCGCCAGGCCACCTACAACAAGAAGACGGTCGCCGAGCTCACGGAAATGGCCCCCGGTTTCAACTGGATGCTGATGCTCGACAAGGCCGTACCCGGTGAGATCGAAGAGATCGTGATCCGTCAGCCCTCCTACTTCGAGGCGTTTTCGGAAATGTGGCAGGACGTGGAGCTTGACGACTGGAAAACCTACCTGCGTTTTCACCTGCTTCGCGGTACGGCATCCAGCCTGAGCAGCACATTTGCCGACATCCATTTCGATTTCTACGGCAGGGTTCTCAGCGGCGTGGAAGAGCAGCGCAGCCGCGAGCGCCGGGCCGTATCCGCCACGGAGAGCGTCCTGGGTTTCATGGTCGGTAAAAAATACGTGGAAAGGCATTATCCGCAGGAGGCCGCCGACCGCATGGACGATATGATCACCAACCTGAAGATCGCCTTCGACCAGTCCATCCGCGAACTGGAGTGGATGAGTGATGACACCAAGCAGGAGGCACTTGCCAAGCTGGCCAATTTCAACGCCAAGATCGGCTATCCTGATGTTTGGCGTGATTACGACTGTGTGGAGATCCACCCGAACGACCTGGCCGGAAATCTGCGCCGTTCCGCGCTGTGTGAATACGAGCGCAACATCGGGCGGCTCGGACAGGAAGTGGACCGCGAAGAGTGGGGCATGACGCCGCAGACCGTCAATGCCTACTACAGTGTGGCGCTCAACGAAATCGTCTTCCCTGCCGGGATACTGCAGCCGCCTTTCTTCAATGTGGAAGCCGACGATGCGGTCAATTACGGCGGGATCGGCGGGGTGATCGGCCACGAGATCTCGCACGGGTTCGACGACCAGGGACGGCGCTCCGACGGTGAAGGAAATCTGCGAGACTGGTGGACCGAAGAGGACGAGGCGCAGTTCCAGGCCCGGGCGCAGATGA
>SKUI01000210.1 GCA_007122185.1 Rhodothermia bacterium
AGTCTTCTTTTTGGCTACGGTTGGAAACTCTTGCGTAAATAATGTTTTTACGCTTGACTTGCGTTAAGTCTTTTCCTAGAAAATCATCAATCTGGTCCTGTGTGTAATACCTCCTCGTATAATAGTAATTGAAAGACAAGACCTGTTTCTTTGGTCTTGATGGTTCTTGGATCGATCCAAACCAGCGAAAGGCAGTTCGATCGAGCCGACTCTTCCGAAGGTTTCTCTGGCCGGGGATATCCCTACTGCGCAGCGGTCATTGTGGGAAGTAGGCATCGATCAGCGCCTTTCTAAGCTGCATGACGCACCAGACAAATGCATAGAATAAGCTGCTACACGGATGGATAGGAACTATATTCCGCCCCGGAAGGAGGGATTTTCGTTGGTAATCCATCACGATGTGGTGCGGGACTTGACCTCCTTGCAGTTCGACTGCTTCTTAAGTGTGTCCGCACGCGTACGCTGTAGAGACTGCTTACACTCAGCATGTTCCCTGTGTTCTCATCTTCGCGAGGCTGCGGCTCTTAAGTGTACTACCTTAGGCAACTTGTTCCGTAGGAGCGATCCTGCCCTATACAATGCAAACCCCATGGATCGCTGATCGACTCGCACCGCACAGCAAGTACACGAAGCGCACGGGAGTCCTTGGATCTACAGAAAGCAGGCAGACTATAGAATCGTAAGCCACCTAGTGACTAGAGTGCGCCCTTCGCTGCAGACGCTTTCTGCGTTCCCCAGGGCAACCGTGCGTGATCGATACGCTAAACAGCCACTTTGCAGCTAACAGAGCGCTTTATGCCGTCGAAAGCCCCTTGCGGGTGAGAGGCCGGCATGGTAAGCTGATCGCTGGGCATCACCGAGACACACTCTGGATTAAGACATCATGATGAGGTGATCCCCTTGATGCCTAAAACCATGCCGGCAGAGGCTCACCGGCAAGGGAAGCGTGGAATAAATAGCGGCCGTTGGAACACGAGATTTTGCTCGTGAACAGCGGTCGTTTCCATTGCCTAAAGTCGGGATTTTGCCGTATACTATTCTCATGGTAATGTCGGAAAATTCGTCGAATCCGTGTAGCTTGACTACTGTTAAAGTGTGTTTCTTCCCAGCATCCTGTTAATGCTCTAACCCCAGCCTGTTCCATCTAGGTTACTTCCACAGGCAGCAGTGTGGAACACGACTCTTGGCCCAGATTGAGTTCTCATACAGCGAGGCTGTCCCGTAGGCAGGGTGATGTGGGAAGGCATCCCATTACCAAGGAGCGATATCTGTGGAACTATTCGTTGGTATTGATGTGAGTAAAGCTTTCAATGTCGGCTGCGGTCTTCTTTCCAACCGTGAAGTGGTCTTAAAAAAGTACCACTTTGCCAACTCTCTCGACGGTGCCGAAGCACTGCGTGAAAACCTGCTGTCACTGGTGGAAAAGTTCCCGGTAGACGCCGTAAAACTGGGTGTAGAGTCCACTTCGTTTTACCACTACCATCTGGCCCACTACATGGTATCTTTGCAAGAACGGTTTCCCGTACCGATCACCGTCTACTGCTTCAACCCAAGCTTGATCAAGGCGTTCAAGAAAACCTATCCCAAGCGAGGGAAAAACGATGCGTACGATGCCTATGTCATCGCAGAACGAGTACGTCATGGTTCACAATTGCCGCATCCCTTTGAGGTGAATGACATGTACCAGCCCCTGCAGCGACTCACCCGGTATCGCTTTCATGTGGTGGGATCGCTCATTCGGGAAAAAAGTTACTTTCTGAACATGTTGTTCTTGAAGTTCAACACTTTCGAGACAACAGATCTCAGCAATGTCTTTGGTCAAACAAGTTTGGCGGTGCTCTCAGAGTTTCATTCACCCGATGAAATCGTGAATACGCCTTTAGCGGATCTGGCAGCCTTTCTTCGTGAGAAAAGCCGAAACAAGTTGGAAGCTCCCGACGATCTGGCCGAGCAAATCCAAAAGGTAGCCCGTAATGCCTACCGCTTATCACCGAATATGAATGACTCGCTGCAATGCGTATTGCGAATGAGCATGCTGAACATCCAAATGCTAGAAAAGCACATTGCGCAGACCGATAAGATCATTGCCAAGAGTATGCAGGGCATCCAAACACCTCTGCCTTCGATTCCAGGCTTTGGACCGGTCATTACAGCCGGACTTGTGGCCGAGATTGGTTCTGTCGAACGCTTCTCTGACCAGGCGAAACTAGCCAAATATGCGGGCCTTACCTGGAATGAACACCAATCGGGCGATTTCGTGGGTGACGAGACTCCCTTAAACCGTTCTGGGAATGCCTATCTACGGTACTACTTCGTCCAAGGTGCAGAACAGGTACGGAAGCGCATTCCCGAATACGCCCAATACTACCAAAAGAAGCACCAAGAAGCCACGACACATGCCCATCGTCGGGCATTGGTCTTGACCGCCCGTAAACTGGTTCGCCTAGTGTACACCTTGATGCAAACGAACCAATTGTACCGTCCTTCGTAATTCCGTTGCCCGTCCCACTCTTCTTGTGAAGTCCACGCAAGATCCTCTGTAAAGGGTCGTCTGCTGCCTTCCTGCTACCGAATGATCGAACGTGACTTGACAAGAATGGAGGTGATTGCATCTTGCACTTGTGACGGAATCCACCCATTCGCTGCTTCCGTCACTGTCCAGCCTGCGAATGGCCTGACGCATCTCCAGGTGTTGGTGGGATGCCTAATCCAGTCGCCTACAGAAAAACAGAACATCTGTGCGCTCTGTAGGTGGGTTTCTCGCGCCTACATCAAGACCTCTCACGCTCAAAAATTTACCCTTGACATATTACCCCAGCACTTAGTTGTCATACTTCAGATCACCTGGGTGAACTATAGTACCATGAGAACGCACTCCACCCATTCGGTGCCCAGGCCCTACCGTGCAGAGGTGTTGCAGATCTGCCTGTGTGTTCTCATGCGCCGCCACGACTTTCCCGACAAAAATCACGTGGTCGCCCGTAACGTGCTCCGACGTAACGATGCACTCAAAGTTCGCCACGACATCGGTGAGAACCAAACTGTCGATGACACATGCCGGCTCCGCACCTGCATCCGCGAGTTTCAGTTTGTCCTGGTCGCGCCCGGATATTGTCCCGTAAAGCAAGGTTTCTCGCGCCATGGATTCCGACGGAATGGCAAGGACGAAGCTGTGAGAGTGGCGAATTACTTCGAGTGAATAGCGCCTAAGCCCTACAGAAATTGCTAACATAGGCGGCTCGTGGGATGTGCACATCCACCAACCCAGAGCGATGGGATTGACCATACCCTTTGCGTCCCTGGCTAAAGCGATGGTAACGCTTTCGGGGTACTTCCTTCTTATAGCCTGACTGTAGCGAACCGCGTGCTGCACAGGATATGCCCCCCAAAACAAGATTTTGCCTTTCTCTTCGCTCCAGCTTGCAGAATCCCTTTATCTTTCCTTGGGCTGTCTGGATTTTAGGAGGGAAAGGTCAGCAAATTCCGAAGTACGTAATAACAGCGTGAGTGACGGATTGGAAGGG
>SKUI01000163.1 GCA_007122185.1 Rhodothermia bacterium
AACCGGGCGGTGGCGCAGATGCCAGATGATCATGAGCGGCAGGGTCATGATGGCCGAGTTGGCCAGTATCGCGGCAATGCCCCCGGCTACGGTGGCAAACATCAGCCAATAGGTAGTGATGGTGTTCCAGAGCAGCAATCCGGCATAGGACACGTACGACATTTCACGGGCGGATGTGGTCAGGTCGGTGAGCCGGAAAAGCAGCAGGAAGCCCGGTATGACGAGCAGGCCGAACGGAAACGGGAACGGTGAAAAGCTCAGCCCCAGCAGCAGGCCGGCTGCCAGGCTGACGTACCATTTGTGATTCCAGAATTGTGTTACAAAATGCATCTGTTCAGACTAGTCTTCAAAGTAGTTTTTGCCTGCGAGAATAACGACAAACTCGCCCTTGAGATTGGGATGGCTGGATATTCGCTCACGTACATCATCCAACGGCCCGCGTATGATCTCCTCAAACTGTTTGGTGAGCTCGCGGCAGACGGCAATCATCCGCTGCCCGTCGCACCGGGCAGCAAGCTCATCCACAAGTTTCTGTATGCGGTGAACACTCTCGAAGAGAATGACGGTCATATCATGATCGGCAATGGCATCCAGTCGTCCGGACCGGCCCTTTTTTGCCGGCAGGAATCCCTCGAACAGGAACCGGTCGCAGGGGAGGCCGCTGGCGGTCAGCGCGACAAGGGCCGCGGAGGCGCCGGGTATGGCACAGACGGTGTGACCTTTTTTGTGCGCTTCCCTTGCGGCCAGGAAACCGGGGTCGGAGACGCCGGGGGTACCGGCGTCACTGATGAGCGCAATGCGCTGTCCGCTGTCCAGCCGCTCCATCAGCATGGCAACCTTGCGATGCTCGTTGTGCTGGTGGAACGGGATCATCGGGGTCTCGATGGCGTAATGGTTCAGAAGGCGGGAGGATGTGCGCGTGTCTTCGCAGGCAATCGCATCTGCCGCCACCAGGACGTCAACCGAACGCTTCGAAAAATCGGCCAGGTTGCCGATGGGTGTAGCGACAAGGTAAAGCGTGCCCAATACTGATCTCAGTTTGTAAATACGGAATGGAACGGGAAACGAATGGTCCGAAAATACGGAATGGATGGGAAAAAGTCCGTAAAACCAGAAGACTCGATTTGGATCATCTGCCCGGTTTTCGTTTGCCCGGTGCATGATGTTACCAAAAGTATGACTAAACTGAAATACGTAAAATTGCGTTATATTACACGCGAATGCATCGCGAATACATTATGGTACGCCTTCGAGCCACGTTTTCGCCGGTGATTTACAGGTTGGGCCGTTCCCGCAGACCGCAGCCGGGCAGAGAACAGAAAAATATTCAGGCGTATCAAATCAGGCCATGTCACGTATCCATCATTTAAAAATTTACAACCTATGAGCAAGTTCAGATTCAAAGGTCTCAACCACATCACACTTCGGGTAAACAATATTGAAAAAGCCGAGCAGTTTTACAGTGACATACTTGGATTTGAGATCGAGAAGAAAATGGGACGCAGTATGACCGTCTATCGCATTGGTAAAGATTCCCTGGTGCTGGTGGAAGCCGAGACCGAGTACGAAAAGACTTCCAAAGATTACCGTGTGGATCATTTCGGGTTTTTTGTGGATAAGCCTGAGCAGGTGGATGAACTGGCCGGCTTTTTCCGCGAGCAGGAGGTCACCATCCTGAGCGGTCCTTCCAACCGGAAGAACGGCCGCTTCGTATTCATTTCCGATCCTGATGGGAATATGATCGAGATATTCAACGAGTCGTGACGCACGAATTTCTGTTGCCGTCGGATTCAGATTGCTGTTCCGGTTACTGTCCTCATTTCAATTGACACGTTTTTTTATTAAATTACTCAGCTGTAAAAGTTTCCAAAATCACAGAACGAAATGAGATTATCCGGGTTTTCCGAACTGACACATCGTGAGCAGGAGGTACTCAGGTATATTATCCAGAACTTCATAGTGACAGCCAGTCCTGTCGCTTCGAAAACACTGGTTGATCGATACCGGCTGAACATCAGTTCCGCCACGGTCCGCAATGCCATGAACAGCCTGGAAAGCAAGGGGCTTTTGGATCATCCCCATACCTCGTCGGGACGCATACCGACAGAGGACGGGTACCGGCTCTATGTCAATTCCCTGATGCAGGTCTCTGTGCTCAGCAAAGAGGAGGGCCAGATACTGGATACCATCCGGACTTACCTGTCAACGGACGTGGACGAAGCGGTGCAGTCAGCCGCACGCATCCTCGCCCGGCTTTCCAACCTGCTGGCGGTCGTGATCGCGCCCAAACTGGCATATGGTGTATTCCGGAAGATCGAACTGGTGTCCATAAGCTCCAATCGGATCCTGGTAGTGCTGACCATCGAAAGCGGTATCATCAAAACCCTGACGGTTGAGGTGCAGACCGAAATCAGTCCGGCAGAAATGGATCGCGTTGCCCGCTTCCTCAATGAGCGGCTGCACGGCTACAAACTCAGCGAAATCACAAATAAAATTGACGAAATGCTGGCCGGCTTTGACGGGGCTGATTCGTCCGGGCTGATTCGCGTGTTCCTTGACAGTGCCGATACCATCTTCGACGACCGGCAACTGCGAAAATTCCACTTCGGTGGTGTCGAATACATGGCTCTGCAACCCGAATTCAGCGACCTCAGCAACTACAAAGGCATTGTGGAACTGCTGGAAAACGAGGACATGATCATACACCTGTTTGATGAAAACGAAGCGAAACAGGATGACCGCGAGGTGCAGATCCGGATCGGTAAAGAGAACAAGATCCAGCAGGTGGAACAGTGCAGCGTGGTGTCAGCCAATTATCACTATGGCGGTATCAAAGGAACGATAGGACTAGTAGGACCAACACGCATGAATTACAGCAGAATGGTGGCACTGGTGGAACAGCTTGCCAACCGGCTCAACCTGTTTAATCCCGGATGATGCCGGATCATGTTGCTTCGCAACACAAAATTGCGTGGGCCTACGATCGTTACACCATCACTGGTCACCCCGGAGACAGCGCAACCGTTTCCCCAAATGAATGAAATTGCAAGAAAACTTTTTAGATCAGCAATATGATGAAACCTGTTGACAAGAAAACGAATGATATGGACGCGGCTTCGACCGGAGGCGGCGATCAGCAGCCGACAAATGAAAATCAGAAAATGAAGAATGAGAATGAGCCGTCCGGACAAACTAATCCGGACCGTGAAAAAAAGGCAGGAACGGCGACAGGACCGGATTTCAAGAATCCTGTAAACGATGCCGGTAACCGTCTTCCGGTATCAGATGGCGATTCGGAAATAGACGACCCGCGCGAGGAGCACATGCTGGATCCGGATAAGGAGATAGCACGGCTGACGGAAGAACTGGCCCGTACGCGGGACAGTATGCTGCGCAAGGCGGCAGAGTTCGAGAACCTGAAACGCAGAACGCAAAAGGAAAAACTTCAGTTGTTTGAGGAAGCGCGTGCCGATGCGGTTTCACGTTTTCTCCCGATTCGCGAAGACCTCAAACGCAGCG
>SKUI01000190.1 GCA_007122185.1 Rhodothermia bacterium
GTGGGAAATGTGCAAATGAGTAAATGTGCAAATGTGAAGATGTGCAAATGTGCAGATGTGAATTGAGTGTATAGGCTGGGCTTGACCAGCCTAGTATGTATTGTTTTTGAGCGTTCGTAGGGACAGCGCTTGAGCTGTCCAAAATGTAAAGTAAAATGCTCACAAAAAATATAGTTATTAACCCCGAAAAGTGTAAACAAAATTCAGGACGGGTCAGAGTGAAAAATCGCCCGCAACGGCGCAGAGAGCGCAAAGAAAGACACAAAGGATACTACTAAATAATTTTCAATAAGTGAACTTTACCGTTGGTCAGCGTATTACCTCCCGCGAAGAGGATTTCCTGGTTATCAGCACCGACAACAACTACGACGGCACCTGGCTGATCGAAGCCGAAGGGATCAGCGAGCTGGTCAAAGGGCATCGCTTTGTGTTCGACACCCGCATTGATGGCGACATACAAGTGGTTGACACTGTTCAAACAAGACTTGTGCCCGACCAAAACACCGGCTACCGCAAGACCAAACTCTTCCTCGAAACCCAGGTCAGAAGCGCTGCTGTTTTTTCGGATAAAGTGGTGACCGGCCACAAGGCGGCCATCAACATCGCCGAATTCCAGCTCACCCCGGTGCTGAAAGCCTTCCAGTTACCCAGGCCACGCATGCTGATCGCCGATGGCGTAGGGCTTGGTAAGACCATCGAGGTGGGTATCTTCCTGGCTGAGCTGATCAAACGCGGCCGCGGCAAGCGCATCATGGTGCTCACTCCGAAAGCCATATTGTCGCAGTTCCAGCAGGAGCTCTGGCACCGCTTCGCCATCCCGCTCATGCGGTTAGACTCAGAAGGAATCGCCCGTATCCGCAGCCAGCTACCCATCAACAAGAACCCCTTCGAGTACTACGACAAAACCATCATCTCCATAGACACCCTGAAAAACAATGCCAAGTTCAGGCACTACTTAGAGAAATCACGGTGGGATGTGGTGGTGATTGACGAATGCCACACCGTGGCCAACGACAAGAGCGAGCGGGGCGACCTGGCACAGTTCATCGCGCAGAAGTGCGAGAGCCTCATCCTGGCCTCCGCCACGCCGCACAACGGCCGCAAGGCGAACTTCGCCAACCTCATCCGCATGATCGAACCCACGGCCATCCCCAACAGCGGAAGCTATACCAAAAGCGACGTGGAGCCCTACTACGTGCGGCGTTTCAAGTACGACATCGCCGATGAGAACGTGCGGGCCAACTTCCAGGACAGGCAGGTGATACGCACCGCCACACAGCTCAGCGCCGAAGAGACCGGTTTCCTGCAATACCAGCAGGCGCTCAAGTTTGAAGCCATCCATGCGCTCCGCCAAGGCAGGTCGAAGCAGGACTTCCTGTTTTCGATCGGGATTTTCAAAGCCTTTATGTCGTCGCCAAAGGCCGCACTGGAAAGCGTGAAGCGGCGGCTGGAAAAAGTCAGCGGGGTAAACCACCGGACAAACCACGGGGTAAACGATCTGCCAAACCACCGTGCTCAGGCTGATGCAGACAATGTTGAGGAAAACGTGGCTGTGCTCACCACCCTCCGCGACAAGCTGGAGCACATCCTCGAAAAAGAAGCCGACTCCAAATACAAAAAGCTGCAGGAGGCGCTGACAGAACTTGGCTGGTCGGGAAAGAGCCGCGACGACCGCTATGTGCTCTTCACCGAGCGCATTGATACCCTTTACTACCTGCAGGAGAAGCTGGGCAGAGACTTCGGCCTTGACGAGGAGGCCATGGTGCTCTTTCATGGCGGGCTGACCGACACCGAGCAGCAGGCCATCGTGGAGGACTTCGGCAAGCAGGACAGCAAAATCCGCCTGCTGCTGTGCTCCGACGCCGGCGCCCAGGGCGTGAACCTGCACTTCTACTGCAACCGGATGTTTAACTACGACATCCCCTGGTCGCTGATCACCCTGGAGCAGCGTAACGGCCGTATAGACCGCTACGGACAAAAGAAAACACCTTATATCCACTACATCCTGGCCGAATCGGAGATGAAGGGGTTGAAAACTGACCTGCACATCGTGGAGCGCCTTACCGAAAAGGAGGAAGAAGTTTACAAAACTCTTGGCGACGCAGGTTCAGTGATGAAGCTCTACAATCCCGAAAAAGAAGAACACTATGTTCGAGAGGCCATGCTGAGGCAAAACCCCGGCTACTTCGAATCACCCGAAGATACCACGGATGCATTTGACTTCCGCACCCTGTTCGATGACGGCGACGACACCACCGCGGCCATCATCACCGATTCGCCCTACCGTGAGCCGTTGTCGATCTACAAGGACGAAGCCGCCTTTTACACCGACCTTTTCGAGCAACTCATGGCAGCGGGTCAGGTCAAACCCGAGGATATCCCGGTAATGGAAAGGGGCTACCTGGAGATCGTGAACACCCGGGAGGTCAACCAGATCCTCTACGACCTGCCGCCAGAGTCGAAACCTGCCATTGGACAACTGTTCAAGCTCAGCCTTGACAAGGACCTAGTGCAAAAAAGCATTGAGGATGCCCGGAAGCGCAAGGGAGAATGGGCAGAGTTCCAGATGCTGTATGAGTTGCATCCGCTGATGCGCTTCTTCCGCACCAAGCTCGAGGCCAGCGTGGAAAAAGACGTGGCACTGACTGCTAGAACACAACGCCTGCCCACCGGTACCGCCTGGTATGTGTTCCATGCGCAGGTGTCGAACAACCTGGGGCAGCCTGTGCTGGCCGATTTTATGGTGGTATCGCTCATGGCAAACGGGATGCTTTTCCAGGCACCATGTTCGTTACCGTCATTTTTTGAAAAATATGGTTTGTATGGTGATCTGCACACCGAGCACATCAGCGAAACAGACCTGGCGAAGCTGCAGGAGTTTTTGGTGCCGGCGGTTGACATCGCCTCGGCACACATGCGACGCAGTCAGCGGGAGCTGGAGCAAAGCATGAAGCAGAAGCTGGGTGAGTACAAAAGCCACATTGAAAAATGGCATCGTGCAGCCTTAAAGCACTTAGAGGATGACTTCGAAGAGAAGGGGCACAGTGGCTTCTGGAGCCGCATCAGGGATTCCAGGCAGCGGGAGATCGAGACCATCCTCAACAAAACCGGCCGCTACTATCAAAACATGACATCGCTGCAGGGCGAGGCGTATCTGAAGGTGCTGGCGGTTTTTTATAATTAAAAAATGAAAAATGTAAAGTGAAAAACCAAACTTATTGTTTCCTAAAAAAGAAACCATTATATTTGCAAAACAAACAGGATGAAAAAAAGATTTGAGGTTGATTTTCTTGGTGAGGCAATTGATTTTTTAGAATCGCTGGATGACAAAACAAGGGAGAAGATATATTATAATGCCAGAAGAGCCCAGTTAGTCAACGATCATGATTTGTTTAAGAAACTAAATGAGAATATTTGGGAGTTAAGGACAAAGTATAACAAGAATTATTATAGGTTTTTAGCGTTTTGGGATAAGAATAAAGGCGAAACGACATTGGTATTGGCAACACA
>SKUI01000031.1 GCA_007122185.1 Rhodothermia bacterium
TAGCGAACCCATCCAACAGGAGAGTGATTCCACCACGCCGGAAGAAGAACACGACCGGCCGGAGAGCGAGCCGGTTGAAACAGAGGAGGAAGAAGAGGAAATAACTGCCGACTCGGGCGATGAACCCGCCGGGGCTCCGCCTGTTGCAGTCGATACGAAAGAGGGTGATCGGATAAAATCTTCTTCCGTATTTGGCGACGAGATCAGACGCCAGCCGCAACTCACCGTCATCATCCCCACCGCCACTGTTCAGCGGCCGGTCCTCGAGGACTGTCTCACTTCCGTATTCCGCCAAACTTCCACAGACCAGACCCGGATCATTGTCGTTGACAACGGTTCCGTGGATGACACCGCAAGCTTTCTCCGCAAGCTGATGAGGGAGCATCCCCAGCTCACGGTTCTGAGAAACGAGCAGAACCTGGGGTTTGCCGGGGCCGTAAACCAGGGCCTTGCCAAAGCTGGCGATGGATTCGTTGCCGTCATGCACAACGATGTGATGCTCCGGAATCCTGTGCCATCACGTCTTGCGCACAAACTTGAGAAAAATCCCGACATTGGCCTGATCGTCCCTCGAACGGAGCAGAACACATGGAATCCGGCACAGCGGGACGACCACACCGATGACCGCCCGTTCGCCGACACCGATATAGTGGACGGATACATGATGGCGTTCCGCAACCAGCCCGGACTCGCCATGAGCCGCGAATACGGGCTCGCCTATTTTGATGACGCCGATTTCTGCTACCGGATGCAGAGGAAAGGTTTCCGGATAGTAATCGACAACCGGGAACAGGTCGTGCATCTCGGGGGCAAAACAACCGGCGACCTCGGCCTCTCCCGGTTCACAAAAGGGTACTGGAGAAATGCGGCGCTCTTCCACAAGGAATGGGACATTGCCCCGCGCTTCCCGTCCGACCAGACCCGTACCGACCCGCTTCGGCAATTTGTGGTCCTGGGCGGCCTGATCAACCCCTTCTATCCCGAAGAACACCTGCTCGGCCATTTCAACGATCTCTTCACCAGCGAACAGAAGACCCGGGTACTGAAGACGGAGTTCCCGCCGGACGCCCTCAAGGCCATGATCCGGCTGATGATGGCCACCAACCAGCGCGACGTGCTGCGCAAACTGGAAGAGCAGCTCGACGCGCTTCCACCTGACCGGCAGCTCTACTACGACCTTATTACGTTCTACTTCGACCGCACCATCTATTCCCGTTGCAAGCGCTATCTCGACAAGCTGAGCGGTTCAGACCTTCCCGTGATTCTGGAACTGTATCATCTCAAAATCTCCATCGGAGAGAAAGACTACGCGCGGGCCGCCGGGCTGCTCACGGATATGGTCGGCCGGTACCCGACGCATCCGGAAGTGCTCATCACCGCCGCCGAAATCCACAGGAAAAACGGCAATCGGGAGCAGTCGGAGAAATTCACGGACCTGGCCCGGAAATTCGACCCGTCAGCACGCCCCTGATCCCTGTGCTGCATGCAGTGATGCCGAGATATGAGTTTGGCTGTCCGGGTGTTGTCAGGCTTCGCCGCTCTGCATGATGTACAACAGCAGCCGCTTGAGCTCGGCAACCCGTCCGGGCTTGTCCTCCTTTTCAAAACTGTAGATAAGGTTGCGCACCGAACGTGCCAGGATATCCCGCTCCGGGGCTCGCTCAAAATGTATGGGCAGCGGCTCAATCCCGTGATTCCGCAGGAAATAGGAGCACTGGTCGATGCTGATTACCCGGCCGCGGTTGAACGGATCGATGAGGGTGGACTGGTTCCCGGATTCGTATTTAAGCAGAAAATGCATGGGCATGTTCACCCCGTAGATGGGCAGCTCCAGCCGGCGGGCCACGAAAAGCATCACCATGCTCAGTGATATGGGGATGCCGCGGCGCCGCTGCAATACTTTATGCAGGAATGAGTTGTCCGGGTTCATGTAGTCGGATTCCGCCCCCTTGAAATATTCCTTTTCAAAGAAGAACGAGACGAATGTCTGAAGCTGTTCACCGGCAGAAAGACCCGCATGGATGGAGGGTCCCAGTCTGGCAGCCATTTTGTCCAGCTGGCGCCGGTACAGGTCCGTGCGGAGCGTCGGGTTATCCAGCCGGCACAGCAGCAGCTGCCCCCGTTCCAGGTCCGCCGGGGAATCCACCCCGCCCTCAAGAAACTCCAGAAATTCCTGTTCGAACGACGAAAAAGTGAGGTCGTGGATCAGTTCTGTCAGGCGCATCCGCAATTCCGGATCATCCACTTTTTCCCTGCATTCGTCGAGAACCGGGACGCTGTTCTCATCCAGGTCCGACAGCCGTTCCTCCACCTTCTGCCTGACAAACGGATCGGGATCGTCCATCAGCGAAAGCAATGCCCGCACTTCCTCGCGGCTGGCCGGCACTGTTCCCTGTTTCCTGTAAGATGATACGCTCATGGGTGGTGGATTTCTTGTACCATCGGTAACATTCCGGCCGTTCGAATCGTTTAAAATGATTTTGAGCTTACCGCTACACCCGTTACCTTTGACATTCCCGTTACACTTTTCCGCAGTACCGCCTTTTGCCTGCTGATGTCAGCCGGCTGCTGATGCCAACGAACAGGCATCCAGTGAAACGCGCAGCAAACAGCCCATGAACCGAACCTTACATCCTCCTGATATCACACATGGGCATGATTATATCCTGTCATGGGAGATCGCTCTGACCTTATGATCGAAATTGATTTGAACAGATGAACTTGCACGTATACTCAGAAACCGGTCCGCTGGAAGCGGTGATCGTCCACACGCCCGGAAAAGAGGTTTCCCTGGTCAATCCCGATCGCCGGGAGCAGCTGCTTTTTGACGACATCATTTTCGAAGCCGACGCCCGCCAGGAGCACCTCAACATGATCGAAATTTTCCGCTCGGCCATGCCCGATCCCGGCAAGGTGTATGAAATCTGCGATCTGGCGCTGGAAACACTGCAGCAGGAGCAGGCGCGCATTTTCTTCACCGACGAGCTGATCCGCTCCCTTCCCGGGACCAACATCCGCCTTGTGCGGGAGGATCTGCTCAATCTCGACACCGGCGCTCTGCTTGCGTTCATCGTGACGGGCCTCACCGACAGTCTTCCGCGCGCCACTCTGGATCCCGCACCCAACCTGTTCTTCACACGTGACCTTGCCGCTTTCGTCAACGAATGCATCATCCTGTCACGTGCCGCCAAACCCGCCCGTGTGCGTGAATTCCTGCTTATGGAGACCATCGCGCGGTTCCATCCGCTGTTCGCATCCACCCGGAAAAAGATCATTCACATCGGGGAGCAGGACAGCGTGGAGGGCGGCGACATCCTTGTGGCCTCGCCGGAGGTCGTGCTGGTCGGCATCAGCGAACGCACCACCTTCAGCGGTCTCATGAGCATCACCGAAAAACTGCTCGAACACCGCGTGCGGCACGTGATTGCCGTGGATTTACCCAAAAAGCGGGCATCGATGCACCTGGACACCATATTCACCTTTGCCAGTCCGGACGA
>SKUI01000143.1 GCA_007122185.1 Rhodothermia bacterium
AAGAGATGTCCTTCCTGGATCATCTCGAGGAGCTCCGCTGGCGGATCCTGAAAGGTCTGCTTGGCATTGGCCTCGGAGTGATCGTGGCATTCATCTTCTCCAGCTTCATCATGGAGCAGGTACTGCTGGGTCCCGCCAAGGGCGATTTCTTCATGTACAAACTGGTGGGCATCAACGCCACGGACCTTGACCTGCAGAACCGGCGACTTCCCGGACAGTTTTTCACCTACTGGGGCACCCTGCTGGTGGTCGGGTTCATCATCGGCATTCCCATGCTGATCTACCAGCTCTGGGCGTTCATCCTCCCGGCCCTGGAGGAGAAGGAGCGCAAGGGCACCCGCTTCATCGTCTTCAATATCACCGCCCTGTTCATCATCGGCGTCGCTTTCGGATATCTGATCCTCACCCCGTTTGCCGTCCAGTTTTTCAGCAATTTCCAGATATCGGAGGCGGTGCGCAACGACATCGACATCAACGCCTACTTCTCTGCGCTGACCATGTGGAGCCTGTCGAGCGGACTGGTTTTCCAGTTGCCGATGATCAGCTACATCCTCTCGAAAATCGGGTTGCTTACACCCGAACTGATGATCAAACACCGGAAATGGGCTATTATCATCTGCTTCCTGCTGGCGGCTTTCCTGACCCCGCCTGACCCGGTATCACAGGTCATCATCGCCGTCCCGCTGCTCCTTCTCTACCAGCTCGGCATCTACATCAGCCGCGTGGTCAACCGCCGGCGCGACCGTGAGATCTTCGGTCCGGAAGGCCGTCCGCAATAACCATCTGTCCCCCATGCCCAGTGAGAACAACGGAAACCGGAATCCTGAACATACATCCGGAAAGCATCCATCCGGGGAATATCCCTCCGGGAAGCAACAATCCGGAGAAAACCCCTCCGGGAAGCAGCAGAAATCCCGGAAGCCGAACCGGCTCATCGACGAATCTTCGCCCTACCTCCGGCAACACGCATGGAACCCGGTTGACTGGTACCCCTGGGGCGAAGAGGCGCTGGAACGCGCCCGCCGCGAAAACCGCATGATCTTTCTGAGCATCGGTTATTCCAGCTGCCACTGGTGCCATGTCATGGAGCGCGAATCCTTCGAGGACGCCCACTCGGCCCGCCTGCTCAACAAACACTTTGTGAATATCAAGGTGGACCGGGAAGAGCGGCCCGACGTGGATGCCGTCTACATGGAAGCGCTCCAGATGATGACAGGCCAGGGTGGATGGCCGCTAAACGTCTGGCTCACGCCGGACCAGGTGCCGATTTTTGCCGGCACCTACTTCCCACCGCAGGACATGCACGGAAGACCCGGGTTCCCTTCCGTAGCCACCAGGCTGGCACAGGTCTGGAAGGAACAGCCTGACAGAGTGCGCAAGCAGGCGGACGAGATGCGCAAGGCGCTGACCAGCGATATATACGACCATCTGGATCCAGCCCGCATCAGGGAAGAGCATCTCCAGCGGGCATACCAGGGATACGCCCAATCTTTTGACGGGACAGACGGCGGTTTTTCAGGAGCGCCCAAGTTCCCCGCCGCCATGGGTATCGGCTTCCTGTTGCGGTATGGACACCAGCCCGGTGCCGCAAGTGAAAAATCGGCTCACGATGCACACCACGATAAACGCCACAACGCACAACACGATGCGCACCATGACAAACGCCGCGATAATCAGCACGATACACACCATGAAAAAAGCCGCGCTTCGCAACACGGTGCGCACCACATGGCGCTTTTCAGCCTGGAAAAAATGATAAGCGGCGGGATTTACGACCAGGTTGGCGGCGGATTCCACCGATACAGTACCGATGACCAGTGGCTGGTACCCCACTTCGAAAAGATGCTCTACGACAATGCGCTCCTGCTGATGGTGCTTGCCGAAGCAGCGCAACTAACCGGAAGGGAGCTTTTCCGGCGTACCGTCGACGAGACCATCTCCTTCCTGAACAGGGAAATGCGCCACCCGGATGGCGCCTACTACTCGGCTCTTGATGCCGATACCGAAGGGGAAGAAGGCAAGTTTTACACGTTTACACACGAAGAACTCAAGGAACAGCTTGATGATGCCTCATTTGCCCTGGTCAGTCAGCACTATGGGGTAAAGCCCGGCGGAAACTGGGAAGGCGCCTCCGTTCTCCACCGCGCCGTTCCGCTGGAAGAACTGGCACGGAAAAGCGGCTCGGATCCCGCAGAGCTTCAGCGGCAGCTCGACGCTGCCAGGCAGCAGCTCCTCACCTACCGCAACAGGCGCGAACGCCCCGGACTGGACGACAAGATCATCACCTCATGGAATGCTCTCCTGCTCATTGCCCTGTGTAGCTGCTCCCGGATGCTCGGCCGTGATCCCGACGAGGCCGTCAGCCTCGGCACCTTCCTTGCCGAAAAAGCAGTGCAAGACGACACCCTCTATCGCATCATCGACCGGGATGGTAAGGTAAAGCAGCCCGGGTTCCTCGACGATTATGCCCTGCTGGCCGACGGTTTTTCACATCTTTTCGAGATTACCGGTGAAATGCGCTGGCTTTCTCTTTCGATGTCACTCACCGAAAAAATGATCGGCCGTTTCCACGATAAGGAAAAAACGGCATTCCGCTATCATCCATCCGACGGCGAGCAGCTGATCGCACAGACCAGGGATCTCTTCGACAATGCGCAACCAGGCGGCAGCACGGCTGCCATCACGGCACTGTACCGTGCCGGACTGCTGGCCGGCAAACCGGAATGGACCCGCATGGCCGTCGCCGCCATGGAGCCCCTGTCCGAAACAGCGGCAAGGCATCCCAATGCCTTCGGCTACCTGCTCCAGACCATGCACCGGCTGCTCTATCCGGGCCGCGAAATCGTCATTGTCCCCGGCAAAGATCACGCCGATCCCGCAGCAAGCCAGTTCCTGTCCGCCTGGAGAGAACACTACGACCCGAACTCACTGATCATCACGCTGCCCGCCGCTGCGGACCCGAAAAACGCCGGATATCCGGAACCATACGCGGACAAAACCGCCCGAAATGGCAAAAGCACCGCCTACATCTGTGAATCTTTCCAGTGCCGCTCACCGGTGCAGACCCTGGATGATTTCCGAAAAGAACTTGCTACCTGACATCGTTAATTCCGCAGCTTCATTCATGCAACTTCACGCCCGCGGTTTCGTTATTTCATTTTCCCATAATTTTGTAACTTGTCTGGCCTTATAAACAACGATAACCGATTTGTACTCATGATCCAGCTTTTCCCCCGTAAGACCTGGCTTATCATTCCGCTTGGACTGATGATCGCTTTCCTTTCCGCATCCTGCGACGACAACAATTTTGGCACGGTCCGGTACGATGATATCGGCCCGTTTGACACAACCGGCGTGGACCGGGTGACTGCCTCCAACGGCCTGGTCATCTATTTCCATCAGGAAGGAAATGGCGATATGGTCACGGAGAATCATGCCGTCAACATCCGGTATACCGGACGCACCACCGACGGGGAAATTTTTGACAGTTCCTA
>SKUI01000086.1 GCA_007122185.1 Rhodothermia bacterium
ATCCACAAGAAGAGAAGCCAGAAGCGGCCCGGTACACATAGGCGGACTTCAGATCCTTGCCCAGGGAATGGGATCGGACAACCCGGTCAGGCTGCTTACAACCCAGTGCGGCATGGATCCCGTTTGGAAAAGTGCCGCTACTCCGACAAGGCTTGGCCCTGGTCATTTTCCCAGGGCGGTCTCATCACAAAACGGGCTTACTTTTGCCGAAGCTGATGGTGTATACGCTTTGGTAGCCGGTCATGAAGTTCATTTTGATGAAGATCGCGGACTCTGGTATAGTGATATCGTGGTGGATTTGGGTCAGAGTTACTTCCCGTTCATCCGGCTGGCCCTGGCCCGCTACCAGCCCGCATCTATTGCCGATGCACATCTTTCCCGTGTAGTGCTGGCGGACTTCATGCAGCCTGCTCCAGACAGAACGGCTGCCGTAATGAGACAGACAGCTTCAGAGATTCGCGTTATGGTCTCGGGAGCATTCGGCATGAATAAACCGTCGACAGCTCTTGGCAGCAATCCGATTGGCCGGGAGGGACAAGTCCCGCTGCGCTTCTCCCATCGAATAGTTGCCACCCTTGAACAGCGGAACAAAGGAACTCTGGATGCCTGGCTGCCGGCTTCCGACCAATTTACCGAAGTTGAGCTTGATCCTGTTCAGCAATATGATGCCCGCATGCTGTGGATGACCACCTTTACGCTGGACACTCCTGACGGCGAGGATACGCTCATAGCTGAACCTGTAAAAGAAAAAGATTACCGGGTGGTGATCAAGGAATACGAGATGCTCCCGGTGGATGAGCCCCTGATGTATGGCACATTGTCGGGAGTCGGCCAAAATATCGGCAAGCGGATTGTCTATGCCGACGTCGTGGATGTGCCACCTGCACAACAAATATGAGATGCGTGATCAGTTTACATATCCCCGTCTGGTTCTGCCGATCCTCATTTCGGCTCTTTGGCTTTTATGGACAGGTACCTCTGATGCACGCCAATCCCGGAACAGCAGCCAGCCGGTGCAACTGATATACAGCGGTTATCACAAACTTTATTTCGAGACAACCAACCGCCAGCGTTTCGGTTCAGAGCACCCGCTTACCCTGATGAGATGGGAGCTGCAGCCGACCGTCAGCGCTTACGGCATACCGCTGTCCATGAGCCTGTTCTACACCACCGAAGACAACAATCCGGGTGGAAATGCCAGCCAATTCCAGTTTGGTCTGAGTCTGAGCAGCGATCGGCTCGAACAAACCCTGAGAAACCGGTTGAAAAATCAAATGGATCAGTCGGTACAGAAACTCCATGATATCGAACCATCGGCAATTAGCACTGCAGATCGCAGGCAAATTACCGAACGCATGGATCAGCTGTCCGACCTCCAGCACAACCTGGATGCCACATCCCGCCGGCTCAACCAGATGCAAGATCTCGGGCTGCTCAGTTCCACGGAACGGCTGGCCATGAGGTTCCCGATGCTTGGCATCGGGGCCGCCCATCCACAATACTCACGCTATGTGATGCAGGGAGTTACTGTGAGCGGATTTCATGTTGAGTTTACGCCGGGCAGGGTGTTCCTGGGCACAAATATCGGCAATGTGAGGAATCCGGTAGGACTGCAGGGCTTTTCCAGTTTCGGCGCATTCGAAAATGACCGGAAAATATATGCCGGCCGCGTCGGATATGGACGTCCTTTTGGCAGGCACTTTCATCTGATGGGCGTTTATGTTGATGAATCGCAGGATGAACCACTGGGCGTAATCCGGTCCGACACCCATCCTCAAATGAAGAATTTCATCACCGGACTGAAATTCCGGATGGGGGCTCTCCATGACAAGCTGGACCTGCAGGGTGAACTGGCCGGGTCTTTTCTCACCAGGGACGCACAAGCACCCCGGATTAAAAATGATGACATCGATAACATTCCTGTTATTTCATCCCTTGTCAAACCCAATATCAGCAGTTCGGGTGATGTGTCAGGCATGCTTGACGCTGCCCTTCGTCTGCCGGGACCTGGCACACGCTTGCGGGCCGGGATTCAATACATTGGTCCCGGTTACATCAACCTGGCCACACCTGCCCTGCGCAATGATATTATTGAGCAAATGGGCGGAATTGAGCAGTCTTTTTACAGGCGGCAAGTGTCACTAAGCGCAAATTTCCGAACAGAGCGTAATAATCTTGACGATTTGAAGAGTTTTACCCGGACCTCAACCCGGTATGATCTGCAACTTGCCCTTAATTTCCGGGACCTGCCCTGGCTCAGGCTGCAGTATATTCCTCTTACACAAAAAAACAGAGCCACTGACCAGACGAACCCGGTCGGTGAGTTCACCTACAATACAAGTGTTATCAACCTCATCAGTGGCTACTCGGTGCCGATTGGTTCGGTGCTGAGCACTACATCGATCAACATTTCAGGTCAGTTCATAAATACTGATCTGCAGAATGCGGATGCAACATCTTTTCTTTTTGGGCTGAATCAAAGCATCGGTATCCGGAATGTCAATATTCATTCCGGATATCAGCGGTTTTCCTTCACCAGGATGGAGAGTACGATCGTCCGCCACGACATTACAGTTGGCGGCTCCATCCGTATTTTCAACTCATGGATGCATGATACCGGTTTTCGGAACTCGTCCGGTGAAAATCAGGTCAGCGTAACCGGTATCTGGTACCGTTCATCCATACCCATAAGGTATCTCGGCTTGTTTGAACTGATGATCGAAAACAGCCGGTTCACCAACTCCACTTTCTCAGACAGTGCATTCAGCCAGACGAGACTTGCTGCGTCTGTAACCCGTTCATGGTGATTTCAATCTGATCCCTCTTCCCCCCTGCAATGAAAAATTCCGCCAATTTACTGATCACATTACTATCCGGACTGCTGCTTTTCCCGACACTTCAGGCATATTCACAGAATGTCATAGTTGTTCGCATTGCACCACCTGCAATAAACCAGCTAAGTGCCGCAGATTTGTGGCAGGTTGAACTCACAAATCTGTCAAGAGTGCCCATCGACATATACATGATTGGAACTGTGGAAATTGAGGGACAAGGTCTTATACTGGAAGCTCGTTCTTCGATTTTTCCAATTTTTCCAGGTGGAAACCGACTTACCGGCAGAGAAGTGCAGCCGGTAAGGGTTAGCTATGTCACCTCAAGATATCGCGACGCGGTGATGCGTACAGGCAACTTTCCAGCCGGCAGCTACACGCTTTGCGCCACGGCATTTGAGGCTCAAAGTGACAGGGAACTGGGTCGGGATTGTCTGTTTCATGTTGTCCAGCCATTCTCACCTCCCCAGCTGATATCCCCGGCATCTGATATTGTGGTGATGCAGCCCTATCCCGTTTTCACGTGGACCCCCATTGCACCGCTGCCACCTGATAAGATGGTCCGCTACAGGATTAAAATAGTCAAGATGCATCGCACTCAAATACCAGAGACAGCACTTCAGATGAATCTTTCCTGGTTTGAAAATTCCAATGTAGCGCTGACTACCCTGCCATATCCCGCTGATGCAAGACGTTTGGAACAGGGAAATTATGCATGGTTTGTGGAGGCAGTGGATATGCGGACCGGTACATTGCTTGCGAGAAGCGAGATTGGTGTATTCCAGTGGAAGCCTCTTGAAATAGTGATAGATCCTGGATTGATCGCCGTCATCGCTCCACATGGTATACCAAAAGAACTTTTCGAAGCATTAATGAGACCCTGCCATGGCACCCCGGAGTTGTTACTGCGCAAAGACATCATTGAAACCATTGATGACTGACCTGCTCAATAGCTTTCTGAATCCAATTGTTCACATTTAGCCATCTCCAAAAGTGAACCGGTGTCTTGCCGTGGAGCGAACATGCCGCCCTTGATAAACGGCCGGATGAAAAAGCCACTGTTCGGCAGCCCGAAGCGTAATTTCGCGGAATCCGTATCCCGTTTCACTTACCGTCTTGAAACGGCCCGTTTCCCTGTTGTACATTCGCAACTCTTCGATGGTCGCCTCCTCCACCTCGCCGTTTTCAGAAACTATGTAACGTACGATGACTTCGACCCGCACACCATCCCGTCGGGCCTGCGCAGGTGTAACAGGTTCAACGATCCGCCTGACATTGGGCGGCCGGTCTGGCTGTTCCACAATGTCGCCGGGTCCCTCCGGCAGCGGGATTGGCCCAAAATCAGTATCCATATCCACAACAGAAATTTCCAGGTCAAACTCCACGTCCATTATCTCTTCATCGGGGACCGTGACCTCCGGACGCGGCACAAGCGGTGCCACACGTTCTACCGCCGCCTGTTGCCTGGTTTCAATAAACTCGGGCATCAGGATCCGATCTTCATTAAACGAATCGATCGCCAGCCGGCTGTCACCGTCGCCAACAGGCCAGTATCGAAAGAGCATGATAAACAGGATCAGGCAACAGATAACGGCAATCTGAATCCTGAAAAAATAGGCGCTATCACGTCTTTCCATAAAAATTCCAATGCCTCACAATAACTTGTTTCTGTTAGCCGGAGGCCTTCTGTCTGTCACGCGCCCGACCTGTTTATTTATTTTCGTAGGACTGCAAAGCCGCACGGATGAATCCGTCGTGTGCTTCCAGCTGTTTTTCCGCTTCTTCACGACTCACTTTTGCCAGTCCCATCAGCAGGGCAACCTTGACCTTGCCGCCGGATTCCATCATCAGGCGTGATGCTTCATCATAATCGACATCGGTGAACATGGTAATGATGCGCCGCGAGCGTTCCACGAGTTTCTTGTTGGTCAGCATCAGATCCACCATCACGTTTTCATAAACCTTGCCAAGGCGTACCATGGCACCGGTGGATATCATGTTGCAGACCATTTTCTGAGCCGTTGCGCTTTTGAGCCTGGTGCTGCCCATGATCACTTCCGGTCCCACCGGGATATCGATCATGACATCAGCCTTCAGCTCCAGATTCACGCGTTCGGCGGAGACACAGCAGACCATGATAGTCCGTGCACCACGCCGCTTGGCTTCCTCCAGCGTTCCGAGGACATAGGGAGTCCGGCCACTGGCAGCCAAGCCGCAAACGACATCTCTCTCACTAACGTTCAGATGTGCAATATCTTTTTCCCCATGTTCCGGCAAATCCTCCGACCCTTCCTGGGCCACGAACATGGCCTCGCGTCCACCCGCGATCAGTCCAATAACCTGATCCGGCCTGGTACCGAACGTCGGCGGACATTCGGCCGCATCCAGTACTCCGAGTCGTCCGCTGGTGCCTGCACCGGTATAGATCAGACGCCCCCCCTGAGCCAATGCCTCATGTGCATAGGTGACAGCCTGCGCGATCTGCTCTTTTCTGGAACTCACATACTCGGCGACCAGCTTGTCCTGCTCGTTCATCAGACGGACGATCTCGAGCGGATCGGCCAGATCAATATGCATGGTTTCAGGATTCCTCTGTTCCGTTTCCAGCTTTTTGAGCTGATTGTATAATGCTTGCTTGTCAGACAAAATGAATACTCCTTGTTTTTCGTGATTTCCGGTAGCTTGTAAAATATTTATGTCCCATCAAGGAAATATACGCAAGTTGTGTGAAGCTGTCTTGAAAAAACGCATTTGGGACTAACGGTGGTATTTGCGGTTTATCCACCACTCTGTTCCTGCACGGCCGCTCCCCGAACGGTCACGGCTGCTGTTTTTTCCGGATGCGACTTGCGGACCATGAAGGCCATCTTTCGATTCGTGCACATTACCGGTGTGGCCGTCTTTCTGGTTCCAGGAATTGCCGTCGTGGTTATTTTCATTGTGCAGTAAACCGGCAATAATGGCAACGGGATGGGATAGTGTCTCATTTTGCAGTTCTGTCCCGGTGAAGTGTTCCGGTATGAAGTGGGTGTGGTAGCGGCCTTCCCTGAATGCCGGGTGCTCCATGACATACCGGCAGAAAGGAATGGTGGTCGGACATCCGGTGAGCACGGTTTCATCAAGCGCATGGATCATCCTTGCAATGGCTTGCGTCCGATTGTTTCCATAAACGACAAGTTTGGCCAGCAACGGATCATACTCTGTCGTGATCTGCTGTCCCGCACGGATTCCTTCATCCATCCGGATATTGGCGCCTGCAGCCGGACGCCACGTCTGTACAGTCCCGGTGGCCGGAAGAAACTGTTCCAGTGGATTCTCAGCGCAGATCCGGCATTCAATGGCATGGCCGTGGCGTTTTATCTGATGCTGTTTCCAGGGCAGGGGATGACCCTCGGCCACCCGGATCTGGAGTGCAACCAGGTCGATGCCGGTGATCATTTCCGTCACGGGATGTTCCACCTGAAGGCGGGTATTCATCTCCAGAAAATAAAACCGGCGGTCACGGTCCACCAGGAATTCAACCGTACCGGCACCTGTGTATCCGCAGCTGCCAGCAGCACGCAGTGCCGCATCGCTCATTTCAGAACGAAGCACATCGTCAAGAAACGGGCTGGGTGACTCTTCAATGAGCTTCTGATGGCGTCGTTGAATGGAACACTCCCGTTCAAAAAGGTGCACCATATTGCCGTGGCGATCGGCAAAAATCTGGAATTCCACGTGGCGCGGTTCATCAAGATACTTCTCCAGGTAAATACGATCATCGCCAAAGGCGCTGGCCGATTCCGACCGGGCGGTCTTCAATGCCCCGGGCATTTCCTTTTCGGTCCGCACCATGCGCATCCCCTTTCCTCCGCCGCCGGCCGCGGCCTTGACCAGCACCGGAAAACCGATTCCGCGGGCTACTTCCAGCGCTTCCTTGTCTGTTGTGACCGATGACCGTGCACCCGGCGGGACAGGCACCCCGGCCTTATCCATGAGTTCGCGGGCGCGGGTCTTGTCTCCCATTTGCCGTATGGCATGCGGTTCGGGACCGATAAATACGACCTTCTCCTTCGCACACGCCTCTGCGAAGTCGGCATTTTCACTGAGAAATCCGTACCCGGGATGGATAGCGTCCGCCTGGCGCTCTCTTGCGACCTGCAGAATCTGCGCCATATTCAAATAGGTTTGCGATACCGTTTTTCCTTCCAGCAGCACCGTTTCATCGGCATAGAGGACGTGGGGACTCTGATTGTCGGATTCCGAACAAACTGCTACGGTCTGCAGTCCCAGTTCCCTGCAAGTCCGCATAACCCGCAGGGCAATTTCACCACGATTGGCGATGAGTATTTTACGGAACATGGCGCTGCAGAATATCCCCCCGGATCTCCCAGGAATGGTCGCCGGTTTCGATCCAGTAATCAAATATATGTTCGATCGCCTTGGCCCTGAGTATGTCGCTGAGCATGTAATTCACTTCCAGATTGGGATCGTCAGGTGTAACCACCAGTCGAATGTCCGTGTTGCTGATGTCATCGAGAAGGGTCTTGTCATCCAGGTTGGGAAGGAATTCCAGCGGGTTGTTGTAATAGACGTTGTCGTCAAAGTAGTCATCCATGAACGGGCGGATCTGGAATCTGCCACCGATGGATATGGCTTTCTGGATCTGGCTCGGATATTTTAGCAGAAGATTGACCGCATGGTAACCGCCCATACCGGCACCTGCTGTCATAATGAACAGGTTTTCCGCTGTTTTTCTGATGAAAGGCAGCACTTCGTCAATTACATAGCATTCAAACTGGCGGTGCCGGGCAATCCGCAGGCGCGGTGTCGTCCCGGTGTTGAAAAAACTTTCCTTGTCGATTGAGTCGATGCAGAATATCCGATTGTGGCCATTTTCTATCTGGAAAGAAAGCGCATCAATGATTCCGTTTTTCTCCCATTCGGTCCGCTTTTCACCGTTATCCGGAAAAGCAAGGAGCGGGGTGCCTTCGGTTCCGTAAACCGTAATAGTGGTCTTTCTACCCAGACTGGGGCTTTGCCAGCTGTGATTCGACTTTTCCATCGCAGAGAGATTTGAAAAAAGTGACGTTTTTCTGAGTCTGTTCGGCTGATGGAAAGCTAAAGGATAGCCGGCTATTTTAAAAACTTTTTCCGGGGGGGATGCATTTCAGTAGGAGCGTACCGTGTGCCACCAGACACGGGGAAGTATGGCCATCTTCCTTGTTAATGACAAGTAAGCGCGACGGGTAAACACTTCGTAATCATTTGCTTCGATTTGATCGAGGATTCTTGCATAATTGTGGCGGGCAAGGCGGACAGGGACCTGGCTGTCGTGCGTCAGCATGGGGATGCCCTTGTCGGCACTGACATAGTAGCTGCGGGCGCGGTCGATCTGGAAACGCATCAACTCACGGAAAGCATCAGACATCCGGTGGCCAAAGAGGTCATCCTCCGATACGCCAAATCGGCGGAGATCCTCGGCGGGCAGATAAATGCGGTCACGCAGCAGATCCTCGCCAATATCGCGGAGAATATTTGTGAGCTGCATGGCGATTCCCAGATCCACGGCGTGCTTCAAGGCTGCCTTGTTTTCGTACCCGAAAACCTCACTGATCATGAGTCCGACAACCGATGCCACCTTGTAGGAGTAATCGTACAGTTCTTCAAACGTCTCGTACCGGTTTTTTGTCAGATCCATGGAAACCCCGTCGATCAATTCAAAAGGAAGGGTGATGGCAATATGGTGGCGGCGGAGCACGTCCGAAAAGGCCAACAGAATGGGGTTGTCGGATGGTTCGCCCTCGTAGGTCTGCAGCAGCTTTTCTTTCCACTGTGAAAGCGTCTGTTCCACCTCTTGCAGCTTGACCGGATTCTCCACAATCAGGTCCTCGGCTTCATCCACGAGGTTGTCCAGAAAACGACAAAGTCCGTAAATGGCAAAAATGCTGCGCTGTTTGTGATGCGGGAGGAAACGGGTTGCCAGATAAAATGTCTTGGCATATTTCCGGGTGATGTTGCGGCAGTGTACATACGCATCGCGCAATTCCGGCTCGGTGACCTCTTCAATCACTCCCCTGTGCAGAGAGGTTCGTTCGTAAACCGATCTTATGGACCAGGATGCCAAAGTATCTGTCTTTTATTTTGGTAGTTGTTAAAAAGATAACCAATAAAAGACGATTTCCTTTGATTTCGTTCCCAGCCAACATTTTCGGTTTCATTCCGCACTTTCTTCCCGTCATCATAGAATCTATCTGTGCTGCTGCAAAGATTCCGGAATAATTTGCAGAGTACGATCATGTAGCGGCAGGTTGGCTGACAAAGACTGATTTTCATCTTCTCTGTAATTTTTCAGCAAAATTCACTACTTTATGTAATTAGGTTCGTTTATTTTCTATTGAAAATTAAATCTGGGAGGGTGTTATGCGGAATACGGTTCTGTTTAGTGAGTCTTCCGGCATGTTGCCTTCGAATAAGCAACACATCTGAACTGCCATTTTTTAACTCTCTGTTGATATTTACCTCAACTGCACTATTTACTAATTCAGATTTTTACGCCTAACAAACGGAATTATGGCAAAAAAGCAAACTATTTATGATGTTGCCCGGGTGGCCAATGTAGCTATCTCGACAGTCTCCCGTGTTCTGAACGGATCCCCCTATGTCTCCGAAGAGACAAAAAAACGGGTGCAGAAAGCGATTGATGAACTTGATTTTCGTCCACAGGTGAATGCGAGAAAGCTGGCGCGACGTGAAGCACAGATCATCGCCGTGGCCCTGCCGACGTTTACGACTCCCTTCTTCAACGAAGTCCTCAAGGGCATCAAGGACCGGCTCAAGGACACCGATCTGGATTTTATCATCTACAACACCGGATCGACCAATCCGGAGGAAACACTCAAGATGTTCCTGGATCGCGGTATTCCCGATGCCTTGCTCGTCATCTCCATCAATATCGATAAGGAGATAGGCAATCGACTCAAAAGTGCCGGCATACCCGTCGTACTTTTAGGTGCCAAACACGATGATTTCAACTACCTCTATTGGAACAACTACAAGGGCGGATACCTGGCCGGGGAGCATCTTATCAAGCAGGGGTATAAAATAATCGGCATGGTCCGGTCCCACAGCAAATCCATCGTTGCCGATAACAGGGAGAAAGGTTTCCGCGATGTCCTTGAAACGTACAACCTGCCGCTCGATGAGAAATATTTCGTCAAGGGCATCACGCGCAAACACTCCGGATACAGCGAAGAGGCCGGTTATGAGGCGGTACAGATCATGAAAGAGCGCGGCGGCCTCCCCGAAGCCATCTTCTGCACCAACGACGCCCAGGCCATAGGTGTGATGCATGCCCTGAGGGAAGATAAAAGGCGTATCCCCGAAGATATTGGAGTCATGGGATATGACAATATCAAAACCGCGCAGTACCTCAGCCTCACCACCATCGACCAGAAAATGTATGACGTGGGCATGATGTCCATTGACCGGCTGACGACCATGATCAAGGAAAAGGACACATCCGTGGTCCAAAGTGAGATCGATCCAAAACTCGTAGTCCGAAACTCCAGCAAGCGCCCGTGAACTCCAAGGCCGACCGCTCGCAACTGCTTGCGCATTGCATCACCGAATCAATGCCGCCGGGACGCTCCGCGGATTACAGGGGCAAGGTGCGTGATATCTACTATCTGGATGAAGAACGGATGGCCATCGTCGCCACTGACCGCATCTCCGCCTTTGACCATATCTTCAACGAACCCATCCCGTTCAAGGGACAGCTGCTCAACCAGCTGGCATGGCACGGATTTCGGAATGTCGAAGACCTCTGCACGCATCATGTCATCGATGTCCCGCATCCCAATGTTACTATTGCCCGGAAATGCCGGCCGCTGCCGGTGGAGGTGGTCGTCAGGGGATATCTGACCGGACATGCGTGGCGGGTCTACAAGGAAGGCGGACGCGAACTTTGCGGACAGCAAATGCCCGACGGCCTGCGGCAGCACGAGGCCTTCCCCGAACCCATCCTCACCCCCACTACAAAGGCAAAGGAAGGACACGACGAGGATATCTCCGAGGCGGCTATCCTTTCCAACGGACTCGTTGCGGAGTCGGTGTGGATGGAGATCCGCGAGACCGCGATGAAGCTTTACCGGCGCGGATGGGAAGTGGCGCAAAAGAAAGGCTTGATCCTGGTCGACACAAAGTACGAATTTGGCCTTTTCCACGACAAACTGGTACTCATCGACGAAGTGCATACCGCCGATTCCTCCCGTTATTTTTATGCGGATGGATACGAGGAGCGCCTCAAACGCGGCGAGCCACAGAAACAACTCTCGAAGGAGTTCCTTCGGGAATGGCTGATCGAAAGCGGCCACCATGCAACGCTCGACCAAAAACTGCCGGTTCTGCCCGACTATGTGCGTATTTCCATCTATGAACGCTATCGCGAATTGTTCGAAACCCTGACCGGAGAGACATTCCGCCCGGTTCCAACAGCCGATTTCGATCACGATTTGGCCGTGCTGCTGGACAAGCTTTCAAAATAAGGATGCAAAGCTGTTTAAGTCGCAAGTCTGCCAATAAGATAAGACTGCCGCAGGCGCAAGGCTGCCGCAGAGCAAGATTGTCTGAGCGGGTTCTGCTGCCGAGTTACCCGCATGACCATATCATGGCACATTCAGGTACTTGTGCGTCTGCAGGCTGATGGACCATTCCGGGTGTGCTTTCACGTAATCCACAATCAGTGGAATGGATTCCGGCGTATCCCACTCGGGTTGCAGCATTTTCCGGGTTTTGGCAGGACACCGTTCCGCATTTTTATCGGCGTACTGAAGGTCCTTGCGTGTCAGCACCACCACCTTGAGTTCATCCACCAGCGGAAAAATCTCATCCAGCGGCTCCTTGAAGCGCTTCGGAGAAAGCGTGACCCAGTCGATATCACCACTCATCGGCGAGGACCCGCTTGTTTCCAGGTGGATGCGCATCCCGGCTTCATGCAGACCCCGGCATAACGCCGCCAGGTCGTGAAGCAGCGGCTCGCCTCCGGTAATCACGGCAAAACCGGCACCCGAATCGGCGGCGGCACGAACCAGGTCCAGGGTGTCGATACGCGGGTGGATGGACTCATCCCAGCTCTCCTTCACGTCACACCACCAGCAGCCCACATCACATCCCGCCAGCCTGATAAAATAGGCGGCCTGGCCGGTATGCACCCCTTCACCCTGGATGGTATAAAAGTGCTCCATAACCGGATAGCTGGTCTCCCTCCAGTTTCCTGCTTCTTTCCGCAGTTCTGCGGCACGAGATTCCTCATGCACAATATCTTCACGCGAATTTTCGTGCAAATCATCCTCATGTGATTTGCCTCGCGGAACTTCTTTGCGCGATTCCTCGCGCGGGTCTTCCGTACGGGATGCTGCCCCGGGTCCACCAGATTTGATTATTGTTTCTTTCATAGTTGCAGATTCATTCAGGGAGATAAACGAACAGGATGGAGAAAAGGTGCCGGCGGATTACCGGGGTTCCCAGAAGTGGTCGGACATGTCCACCCTGCCCTGTTCATCAAATGTCACCCCTTCCGAGCGCAGCAGCTGCTCCATGATATCCCCGCCGAACCAGGTCTTGCCGGTTAGTTCGCCGCTGCGGTTTACAACGCGGTGACAGGGCAGCATGGCCCGGTCTCCTTCCAGTGTCTTGTTGAGCGCCCAGCCCACCATACGCGCACTTCCGCCTGTACCAAGGCGCCTGGCAATGGCTCCGTATGTGGTCA
>SKUI01000033.1 GCA_007122185.1 Rhodothermia bacterium
CTTTTCGCCGATACCCGGCTGCAAAGAAGCGGGAGCCTGCGACGCGGTATTGTCGCCGGAACCAACCAGGACCTGTCACTGGAAAGCGGACTGCACTTTGAGATCAGCGGCCAGATTACCGACGATATCGAGGTTGTTGCATCCCTGACCGACCGCAGTACCCCCATCCAGCCCGATGGTACCACGCAGACACTGCGCGAATTTGACCAGGTATACATCCGCCTGATGCACGAAATGGGTATGATGCAGATGGGGGATATCGACATCCGGCTGGACCAGAGCAATTTCGCCGTCATCGATCGCCGGCTGCAGGGCGTCGGACTCCAGGCCGACCTGAACAGATTCGGATCCTATGAGGGATCCGCAGCCGTGGTGCGCGGCCAGTACCGGGAAATGCAGTTCACCGGTGAGGACGGTGTGCAGGGCCCTTACCGCCTCAGCGGAACGGAGAACGAACAGTTCATCATTGTACTGGCCGGTTCCGAAAGAGTCTACATCAACGGGGAGCGCATGACCCGGGGAGAGGAAAACGACTATGTCATAGACTATGGCCTTGGTGAGATTACCTTCACATCCAACAGAATCATCACCGACCACTCCCGTATAACCGTCGATTTTCAGTATTTGCGCGACGCCTACACCCGCAGTGTCGTCGCCGCCGAGGCACAGCACGACCATCTGCTCAATAATCGCCTGTCCTTCGGAGTCTCCGCCATCAGGGAAGCGGATAACGTCAACCTCAGCACGCAGCTCTTCCTTACCGAACAGGAACGCGAGGTGCTGCGGCAGGCCGGCGATGATCCCGACAAAGCCGTCGTGAGCGGGGCAGACTCCGTCGGGTTCCGCCGCGATGCCGATTTCCTTCTCTACAGCAGGGTGGACACGGTCTTTCAGGGACAGCCATACCGGGTATTCCAACACATACCGGGCGATTCTTCCGGCGTATACCGCGTGCAGTTCAGCCGGGTGCCGGAGGGTGAAGGCGATTACCGCCGTGTGGGTCGCGCCGCCAACGGCATCCTCTATGAATGGGCCGGACCCGGACTGGGAAACTACATGCCGCAGCGTCGCCTTTCACGTCCCGTCGAGCAGAGCATGGTGGCGCTCAGAAGCCGGTTCCGGGCCACGCAAAACCTGAATATATACGGGGAGTGGGCCGCCAGCCATTTCGACCGGAACCGGCTCTCATCCATCGACAATGAGAACAACAACGACATGAGTTTTCACGCCGGCGTGCAGCTCGATCCGGTATCCACCCGGCTAGGTATTTTCTCACTGGATGTAAGGGGGCGCTACGAAGGGAAGGATTTCGCGTATTTCGACCGGGTGCGCGAAGTGGAGTTTGACCGCCGCTGGAACCTCACCCATATTGATGTTTCCAGGGAAGAACGGGTGGAAGGATCCGCCCGGTGGGCACCCGCAGGCAACACGCACCTGGATATCGGTGCCGGAACCATCCGGCGCAGCGGCTTCCGGGGCGTACGCGGCGACCTGCACTTTCTGTCACGTGAAGAAGGGCTCCCGGCATTGGATTACCGGCTCGAACGCATTGAAAGCGAGGACCGGAATTTCGGTGAAGACGGAAACTGGTGGCGTCAGCGCGGGCGCATTGACTACGATATTTCGTTGCCGGTCGGGTATCTCCAGCCGGAACTGGAGTTTGAACAGGAAGAGCGCCTGCAAATAGTAGCCGGCTCAAATTCCGCGGATTCACCCGATTCGCTTCTGGCCGGTTCCCTCAGATTTCTGGAAGTCGGACCCGGTCTCTATTACCATCTCAGCGATCGTTTCCGTATTGGAAGCACGATCCGGTATCGCAAGGACGAAGGGGTGATCGGCGGCGGCCTCACGGATGAATCCAGAGGAATCACCCAGCGCTACGTCGTGGACTACAGGCATGGGTCGCTTTTCCAGACCAGGAATACCGTCGGATTGAGGCAGCGTCGCTTCGAGGAAATATTCAGGATGGAACAGCAGCGGACGGACAGCAGGGGCGTGCTGGTCCGATCGGTCACCGATTACCGTCCATGGAACCGGTTCATCGATACCCAGATTCTGTACGATGCCAACACCGAACGCCGGGCGCTTCTTCAGGAGGCCTTCATCGAAGTGGGACCTGAACTCGGACAGTATGTTTGGATCGATATCAATGACGACGGCGTGCAGCAGGTGGACGAATTCTTCCCCGAACAAAGCCCCAACGAAGGAAGCTTCATCAAGCAGCTGGTCCCGTCGGATGAGCTGTTTCCGGTGATCGCCCTCAGGGTGCGCTGGCGCACAGCCGTGGATCCGGCGCAGATCATTGATTCCCATGATGCGAGCTATTCCAATTGGCTGCACTTTCTGTCGGGGATCCGCTGGCACTCGATTGTGGATATCCGGGAAGAAAGCCGCACCGGGCAGCTGCAGGATATTTACCTGATGCGCCTGCACCGCTTTCGTGACGATTCACTCACGATCAACGGTCGCATCTTTATCGAACAGGACGTGGAACTCTTCCGAAACAACACGCGCCGTGAACTTCGGGTGACTGCCGACCGGTTGCGGTCACAGCAGCAACAGGCAAGCGGTCTTGAAAAACGCCGGGCGGACCATCTCCGAATCCGGGCAGGCGGGCGGGTCTCCCGGCGATACCGGATCATCGCAGCGGCATCACTGGGGCGCAATGAAAACAGCAGTGAAACTTTTGCCTCGCGCAATTATGCCATCAGCGGCGGGGAGCTCCGGCCGCGGGTGGATATGCGATGGAGCGCCTCGCTTCAATCCGGAGCAGGATTTTCGGTTGTTCAAAGAACAGACAGCTATCCGGAGAATCCGGCAACGGTGAATGGCACTACAGTGCATCTGGATGCGCGAACGAGCCTCGGGAGGAGGCTTCAGGCTGCCGTACGCATGGAACACCGCCGTTTTGAATTAACCGGGGGCCCATCCAGCAGCATGGGTGAGTTTGAGCTTACCGATGGAGCCGGCATTGGCAACACCTGGGCATGGTCGCTGCAATCTGATTATCGCATCAGTGATTTTCTAAGGGCCAGCCTGCAGTATGACGGACGCACCGTCCCGGGCCGGCCATCCATCCAAACGCTCAGGTTCACTGTAAATGCGGTTTTTTAAACGGAAGAAAGCATTTGATAAAGGGATGTCTTTTTCTTCAATAAAAAAACAGACAACAAGAAGTCGGATATCTCCGTTTGATGAAAAACGCAATCCATACATCGCCTTTTTTTTTGCATTTCTTGCAAGGCATATTTTTCAAGTTTTTGTATTATTGGAGTGCATTTGTTTCAGGCCAATGCCATATCACTGATTTATGTGTGTTTCAAGATAGTCAGGATGTCACCGGCCTTTGACATTTGATGCAAAATAGTCTATAATCACCGTATTGCGAATTGTCTTTACACGAATACAACATTAGGTAAAAATCGGAGAATCGTATGACCCTCTCGTTTAGTGCACTGC
>SKUI01000015.1 GCA_007122185.1 Rhodothermia bacterium
CCGATCTGGTTCACCTTGATCAGGATCGAGTTGGCTACGCCCTGCTCAATGCCTTTGGCCAGACGGATCGAATTGGTGACGAACAGGTCGTCGCCCACCAGCTGCACTTTCTCGCCGATGGCGTCGGTGAGTTTCTTCCAGGCGTCCCAGTCGTTTTCGTCCATGGCATCCTCGATGGAGATGATCGGGTACTTGTCCACCCAGCTGCTCCAGTATTCAACCATGTCATCGGGCGACTTTTTGGAACCATCGCTCCATTTGAATTCGTACAGTCCGGTTTCGGCATTGTAGAATTCGGCTGATGCCGGATCGAGCGCCAGGAGAATATCCTCGCCGGGCTTGTAACCGGCCTTCTCAATGGCTTTGAGGATGACCTCGATGGCTTCTTCGTTGCTCTTCAGGTTGGGTGCGAATCCACCCTCATCACCTACCGTGGTGGCATAACCCAGGTCGGAAAGCACCTTTTTGAGATTGTGGAAAATTTCGCCGCCCATTCGGAGTGCGTGGGAGAATGATTCCGCGCCACTGGGCATGATCATGAACTCCTGCAGGTCCACGTTGTTGTCGGCATGCGAGCCGCCGTTGATGATGTTCATCATGGGGACGGGGAGCACTTTGGCGTTGACTCCGCCGACGTAGCGCCAGAACGGGATCTCCAGTTCGTTGGATGCGGCATCGGCCACGGCCAGGGATACGCCCAGCATGGCGTTGGCGCCCAACTTTGACTTGTTTTCGGTTCCGTCCAGCTCGATAAGAAGCTGGTCGATGTCGACCTGGTTGAACACATTATATCCAACCAGTTCATCAGCAATGGTTTCGTTGACGTTTTCTACGGCTTTGAGCACGCCTTTGCCCATGTAGGCATCGCCGCCGTCACGCAGTTCCACTGCTTCATGTTCCCCGGTGGATGCTCCGGAGGGCACAGCGGCACGTCCCATGGTCCCGTTTTCGAGGATGACGTCGACTTCGACAGTCGGATTGCCTCTGGAATCAAAAATCTGACGTGCAATAATGTCTTCAATAATAGCCATATTGATGGAGTGATTAGTTTGTTGGTTTCGTTGTGAAATCTGCCATAAGGTATGGTTTTTTTTGCTAATTTGGAAGAAAAGGGTCGCGAAACGCGCTTCCCGCGGTGACCGTGTTATGTGATCGCGGCGGCAGTGCCATAGCGACAGCAGTTATCCATTTCTCATATGATTTTTCATGCAGCCAGCGTACTTGTTTGATATAGACGGAACCTTGCTCAAAGTCAGGCACAAGGTCAACCGGACGCTCATCCAGCGGATCCTGAAGCGTTTCGGGTTCAACCACATTGATGTGTCCGGCCTTGATTTTGCCGGCAAGACGGACCGCGACATTTTCTCCGAACTGCTCAAACAGCCCGACGAAGACATGTTCCACCAGGTAAAGCAGATTTACCTGCATGAGCTGGATCGCATCCTGTCTGCAAGTGACATTCATGTGTACAACGGGGTGCACGAAAGTCTGGATTATCTAAGCGAAAGGGCGGCATGGACCGGGTTGCTGACGGGTAATTTTGCGCGGGCCGCCAGGATCAAACTGGCGGCTACCGGACTGCTGGACCGGTTCCGGTTTGGGGCGTTCGGCGATGACCACCATGATCGCAACGAACTCCCTCCCAGCGCTTTCGATGAGCTTATCCGCCATTCCGGCGAGCAGTTCCGTCCCTCCGACCTGATCATCATCGGGGACACGCCACGGGATATTGCATGCGCGCGGTCATTTGGTTCGGTTGCCGTGGCGGTGGCAACCGGTTCCTATTCGCACGAAGATCTCAGCGACTGTGGCGCCGATGCCGTGCTCCACTCGCTTGAGGAGTTTCCCGAGTGGAACGAGCGGTACTTGGCATCACGTTCTTGAGACCTGTGTTTGCCGCATGCCGTTACCCTGTGCCGCTGCTACTTGCCTCTGCCGCATGCCGTTACCCTGTGCCGCTGCTACCACATGCCTCCGAATACAAACGTGATGTGAGGCGTGCCAAAGAAATTCTGTCTGTCGGCTGCCGGCTCCAGCACTCCGGGCGCCTGCTGTTCCGGCGGAAGGTTGAAATTGAAGCTGGATATGTTGTCACCGGGACGATAGGGTTCCATTACCTGTATGCCATCCGGAAAATAGTTGAAGTAGTATCCGATGCGGATGGTCTGGATGTTGCCGAAATCGCCGCCGAGATTAGCGCCAATAGAGAGCTGTCCGGCCGCACCAAAGGTGAAAAACCCATCCCCCCAGCCCTGAAAGACATCGTATTGCTGCTGTGAGAGTCCCTGAAACTGCGGACGGAATCCCATGTTGAACAGGTCATGGTCGTAGTAGGGATAGACGAACGCGGCGACCGGTCCGCCTGAGGCCTGCACGAACAGCCGGAAATTGTCCGACAGATTTTCTGCGAAAATCCGGCGGCTCAACCCGAACATGGCCGGAAAGGACAAGACACGATTGTGTTTGTTCGGGATTACCGTGTACCCCCAATATCCCTGAAAACTCTGCTCGGATTCATCCCGCACATTATTGATCTGGAATTCGAAAATAGCCTTTGTGTATCGGGAAAGCACGCGCCGGTACTCCCCGCCGATGCCGAAGCCGAAGTTGTTCAGATGAAGTCGGAAGCCCATTCCGTTGCGTATGTCAAAGTCTTTCGGTGAGAGAGGGCGCGCCATTTCTGCCAGTTCGGGTTCTGTCCGCTCCTGGGCCAGGGATGGTGCGGGCATGAGTTGTGCCATGAAAAACAGGCACAGAGCGGCTATAATGGCAAAAGTCTGATTCATGTCGGTTTTTTGGATAAGCGGGATTGTTGGGATAAGGTATGTTAATTGCAGAGATAAGTCAGGGTAATTTATCTGTAACGCGCACTTGCTAATGGTCCATACAATTGTATTTTCATAATGCCTTTTACATCCGAATCGTTTCCGCGTTGATAACGTATTTCCGGTTTGGATGGTATTAATCCTGCAAACACTACAAAAAAATGGCTAACATTAACAGACTGGAGATTTTTGGTCCCGTTTCCACACTTAAACGCATCGGAGAGGTCATGTTCGAAGAGACTCCGCACACACATTATTTCAAACGCGAGATATCGGAAGGTCAGTGTGTCCGGGTATTTATCTATGAAGACCGCAATACGGCGGTACATTGTTCGCGGTGCGTCACCTGCATCCTGTCAGAAGATCCTTCCGTAATTCGTCTTGAAATTGCGGATGTCGGTAAGCAGAGCGGTTTCCGCGGATCGCAGGAGCCGGATGAACAACCGGTCTACGAGCAGATCCTTGATTTCATTCTGGATTTCAGCAAGCAGTACGGATTGACGGTGCAGGAACGGACACCGGAACTTGAGGAAAAAGAAGAGGAGTGAACGGCAAACCGGAACAAGAGGCAGATTGGACCGTAGTACGGATGCTGGAGTGGGCGACAGATTATTTCCG
>SKUI01000100.1 GCA_007122185.1 Rhodothermia bacterium
AGCAGCGCCACCCTGTTTTCGTGTGATTTGATCTCTTTGGGTACTCCAATTAACATGATACGATCCCCGCTTGTTTAATGGTTTCAATGAAAGAAAGAGTAAACTGGCAACAGTAATAATTATATGGGAAGGCACATGGCCGCGATATCCCTGAATATCGTCCGAAATATACAAAAAATTCATTGTGGAAATTCACAAATATCATTCGGTTTTTAGCTTTTTGCATTGAAATACGACTGTGGACTTCCGTATTATAGACCTCATGTTATCGAAAGAAATATTCCGGAAAATCCGGCGGATTGAAATCCGTACGAAAGGTATTGTGAACGAGGTGTTCGGGGGTGAGTATCAATCCGCCTTCAAGGGACGTGGTATGACCTTCTCCGAAGTGCGCCCCTACCAGTTCGGCGACGATGTGCGCCAGATCGACTGGAACGTTACGGCGCGCAACAAGGAGCCTTATATCAAGATCTATGAGGAGGAGAGGGAGCAGACCCTGATGCTCTGCGTGGATATCTCTCCCAGCGGGAAATTCGGCAGCGGCATGCAGCGCAAGCTGGATCTGGTGACCGAGCTCTCGGCGGTGCTGGCATTCAGTGCCATCAAGAACAACGACAAGGTGGGGCTGCTGCTGTTCACCGATCGTATTGAGAAGGTGGTGACCCCGCGAAAAGGCCGTGCCCATGTGCTGCGACTCATCCAGGAGCTGCTTACGACCGAGCCGCAGGGACAGGGAACCGATATCGGCAATGCCACGGGTTATCTGACCAGGATCCTGCGCCGCCGTTCCATCTTTATCCTGATCAGCGATTTCCAGTCCTCCGGATATGAAAAGCAGCTCCGCATCACCAATAGCAAGCATGATTTTGTGAGCATAGTCATTGACGATCCGCTGGAACGGGAGCTTCCCGACCTGGGACTCATCCCGCTTCGCGATGCGGAAACCGGCATGTACCGCGTCATAGATACGTCAAGTACGGCGGTCCGCAGTCAGTACAGCAGGCGCCGGCACAACCGAATGGTCCGGCTGCAGAAGCTCTTCCTGAAGCATCGCATCGACAACATCACCCTGCAGACCAACGAATCTTACATAGAGCCGGTAATGAATTTCTTTCAAAGGCGCGTCCGGCGTCACTGAGTCCGAACCATTGCCCGCAAACAAACCGTTTCCAGAAAGCAACTTATCACCGATGTCATTCTCTCCGATGTCATTCTGTCCGTTATCAATCCGCCTTCCGGTCCTGCTGATGCTTTGGGCCCTCAGTCCGGTATTCTTGTGGATGGGTACCGGGGCGGTTCTGGCGCAGGAGGCCGTGAGCGCGATCGACCGTGACACGCTGCAGACCGGCGACCGGTTCACCTATCAGGTGCGGATCACCGGTGTGGAGGGGTTTGACACTGTAATCTACCCGGACAGTGCGGATTTTGCACCCGATTTTCTGATCCGCGACCGGGAGGTGGAGCGCGACCAGCGGGGCGACACGCTCGTTTACCATCTGGTCTATTTCGGGGTGGATGGTGAGCAGGTGCCGGAGTTGCATGCCGGACTTGTGCGGGGGACCGATACGCTGCAGCTGGCCATTCCCGAAGTGCCGTTCGGTTACCGGAGTCGTGTTGAGGATCCCGACGCCGATCTGCGACCGCTCAAGCCCATTTTCCCGTTTTTCAGGGCCTGGTGGCCGTTTCTTCTGCTTGGACTGGTTTTGGCCGCCATAGCCGCCTGGCTGTTGTACCGCTACCGGCAGAAGCTCATTCCGGAATCGAAGCCGGTTGTGAAACCGGCAGTGCGGCTCGAACCGTTTCGCAACCCGCTGGATGACCTTCGCCGCGAGCTGGACCGGATCCAGTACGCATATGGTGAGCCGCATCGGCTCCCCAAACAGTTTTACACCGAGCTGGGGGATGCGTTCCGCTCCTATTTTGAGCGGGCATATCGGTTTCCGGCGCTGGAATCAACCACTTGGGAAGTTATCCAGCAGCTGAAATCAAACCGGACCGATGATGAAATCGTGGCATTGGCTTCCCGTATTTTACAGGAAGCGGATCTGGTCAAGTTCGCGAAATACGAACCCAATGAAGCGGACTGCAGCAACGTTATGAATATCGCCCGATCGCTGTTTAATTGCATTGCAGAAAACGACCGGTACCGCATCGCCGTTCTGCGCAAAAAACACGAAGAGGAGCAAAAAGACAAAGTTTCAGAAGATACTGATTATGATCTGGGATAATCCCGCATGGTTCTGGGCGCTGCTGCTCATCCCGCTGATACTGTGGATGCAGTACCGCTATTACAAAAAGAAACAGATTCCCTACCTGACGTACTCCGACACGTCCGACCTGGATTACCTGCCCGGCAACTGGCGTTCCTATGGTGTTTTTGCGGGCTTCGGGCTGCAGGTTGCTGCCGTTTTACTGATCATCCTGGCGCTGGCCCGTCCCCAGGCAGAACGCAGCTACCAGGAGCGGCAGGTGGAGGGCATCGACATCATGCTGGTAATCGACATATCATCCTCGATGCTGGCCGAGGACATGAAGCCCAATCGGCTGCTGGCCGTCAAGGACGTGGCCTCGCGGTTTGTCGACCGGCGGGAATCGGACCGGATCGGCATCGTGGTCTTTGCCCGCGAAAGTTTCACTCTGGTGCCGCCAACGCTGGATTACAATCTGCTGCAGGATCAGCTGGATCGTATCGATCTGGGCATGGTGCGTGACGGAACGGCCATCGGTATGGGTCTTGCCACAGCCGTGAACCGGCTGCGCAACAGCGATGCCGAGAGCCGGGTGATCATTCTCCTGACGGATGGCGAGAACAACGCCGGGGAAATCGACCCGATCACAGCCGGGGAGCTGGCCGCCACATTCGGACTGCGTGTTTATACGATCGGGGCCAGCACAGATGCCAGGACGGCCCCCTACCCCGTCCACGATCCCATCCGCGGCACCCGTTACCATGAAATCCGGGTGGAGATCGATGAGGAAATGATGCGCGCCATCGCCGAACGCACCGGCGGACGCTATTTCCGAGCCACCGACAACGAGTCGCTGGAGCAGGTTTATCGCGAGATCGATCAGCTTGAACGCACACCGTTTGAGGAACTCACCTACCAGGAGTTCACCGACCTCTATCGCGGACTGCTTGGCTGGGGAATGGCGTTGCTGCTGTTGTCGTTTGTATGCGACAGGATCGTTTTCCGGACCGGGCTCAGCTGATCCGGCCGGCTGAATTAATTTCTTTTGTACATGTCGCTAACACAAATTGCGCAGATATTTACGAGGCATTTCCCCTTTGATGATCTTTCCCGGAAGCTTACTCCGGGGAGGGTGATACGATTGCAGCAATTTGTCGGAGCGGCAACTTCGATGGCGCTCCGGGAGCTGGCGGACAGACACCAGCCGCTGATCGTGATCACCTCCGA
>SKUI01000104.1 GCA_007122185.1 Rhodothermia bacterium
ATGAATACCAGGACACCAACCACGCACAGTACCGGGCGACCAAACTTCTGGCTGAGGGACACAAGAACATCTGCGTGGTGGGCGATGACTCGCAGAGCATCTATTCCTTCCGCGGAGCCGATATCACCAACATCCTGAATTTCCGCGAAGATTATCCCGATTCCGTTCAAATACCGCTTGAGCAGAACTACCGCTCGACCAAAGCCATACTGAAATGCGCCGATTCCGTGATTAAAAAGAATAAATCGCGTCTGGAAAAGACCCTTTGGACCCATAATGACCAGGGAGAGGTGATCACCGTCCTGGAGAATTACGATGAACGCGATGAGGCGAACCGTGTCGTCCGTACTGTAGAGGAGAGAAAACTTCGCGGAAACCTCTCCTATCGTGATTTTGCGGTGCTGTACCGGACCAACTATCAAAGCAGGGTACTCGAAGATGCCCTCCGGCGTCGCGGTATCCCCTACCAGCTGGTTGGCGGCATCTCATTCTATCAGAGAAAGGAAATCAAGGATGTAACAGCTTACCTGCGTCTGCTGGTGAATCCGCATGATGATGAGGCCGTGCTGCGTGTGATCAACGAACCCGCCCGCGGCGTTGGAGAGAAAACACTGTCCGTTCTCATGAACATCGCCCGTTCTGAGGAAAAATCGCTTTGGGATGTGATCGGCGATGTGGAATCGACGGGAGTCTACAAGCCGGCCATACCCAGAATACGTGAGTTCGTGGACCTGTTGAACCGAACCAGGGAAAAACTCGACGGGGCCGGGATCACCGACACAGTTCGGTTCCTGCTGGATGAGTCCGGCTACGTGCGCCAGTTTATTGAAGAACATTCCCATGATTCTCTGATGCGGCGGCAGAACGTGATGGAGTTGCTCAATGCCATCTCCTACTTTGAAAAAAGTAGCAATCAACCAACCCTGAGTACTTTTTTGCAGGAAATAAGCCTGGTGACGGACCTTGATGCCCATGATTCCAGCGAACCTGCCGTTACATTGATGACCGTTCACGGATCCAAAGGGCTTGAGTTTCCGATCGTATTCATTGCGGGGCTCGAAGAAGAACTCTTCCCCATTGGAGGCAGAGTGGGCGAGGAAGTGGATATTGAGGAAGAGAGGCGCCTGTTCTACGTCGCCATTACACGTGCTGAAAAGCATCTTTATTTCAGTTATGCAAAAAACCGATTTCGATTCGGCGACCAGGTAGAAATGAGGCGTTCGCGATTCCTGGATGAGGTGGATTCGTCCGTGGTCCGTACAGAAACCGGGGCCACAATCCGGCAGAGCGGATCAGGCAGGCGCGGACAACGAAGCACCCATATTTCCTATGAGCACCGGGATGAGAAACGGGATGTTGCATCTTCTGACTGGAATCGTGGCAGCGTGGGTACGGGTCGCGCCGATGCCAGCGGGGCTGAAGCCGACCGACATGATTTTGGCATCAATCAGATTGATTTTCCGGAATCAGGCAGTAAGGGCGATTCCGGCACCGGCACGCGGATCGAATACGACCCGGAATCCGAAGGTGGTGCGTGGCGGCCGGGCATGGCCGTTATCCACCCGAAATTCGGGGCCGGTAAAATCCTGCAATGCGAAGGGCAGGGCGAGAATACCCGTTTGACGGTCTTTTTCAAAAATACCGGGCAGAAGAAACTGGTGGCCCGGCTTGCCAACCTCACGGTCATTGGATGACGATTCCGTTCACTCCCTTTATCCGTCTGACCCACCATCCGCACCGGGATGCTCAGGTCCCCAGTGCCTCCCGGAATTCCACAAACTGCATGATGTCTTTTCTGGAGATGATGCCAACCAGCTCGCCGTTTTCAAGGACAGGCAAACGCCCGCTGCCGGCATCGATCATCTGCATGAGCACATCGTAGGCGTCGGTGTCCGGTTTAACAGTCCGCAATGCGTCACGGGGGGTCATAACGTCAGAGACGCGTGTATGCTCCCATTGATCGCGGTCAACTGCCTTGACCTGATTAATCTCAACCAGTCCGACAAATTCGTCCCTTTTCATAACGGGAAAACAGGAAAACCTGTTCTTAAAGAAATACTCGTTGACCAGGTTCCGTAAACTCACATCCGGGTGTACCGTAGATGGATTGGTGGTCATAACCTTTCGTACCGGGATTCCGGACAGTCCCTCCCTCATGGCAACCATGTAGTAACCGCTTTTGGCTGATTGAAGCAGAAACATGCCGACGAATATCCAGACAATTCCAACAATAAGGCCGCCGCCAAAAATCACCAGAACACCTGTGAACATCAGAACAAAAGCAAAAATCTGACCCATGTTACTGACGATCCGGGTTGATTTGCGAAGATTGCCACTGTAATGCCAAATGGCCGCACGCAGCATCCGTCCGCCATCCAGTGGAAAACCGGGCACCATATTGAAAATCACCAGCAGAATGTTGATGTAGCCAATGTACCATAACACCCCATGCAGTCCCTCGCGGATAAACGGTTCCAGAAGAAACGATAAGCCAAGGAACAGCAGTCCAAGAATGAAACTGCACAATGGACCGGCTCCGGCTATCACAAATTCGTCCCGCGCCCGCTCCGGTTCCTTTTTCATTTTTGCGAGGCCGCCGAAGATGAAAAGGATGATTTCCGATATCTCCACGTTCCGTTTTCTCGCTGCCAGTGCATGGGCAAATTCATGCAGGAGTATGGATACGAAAAACAGCATTGCCGCCAGTACACTGAGTGACCATGCCTCCCAAACGACCATATCCTCATAATTTTGCGGGAAGAAATATCTGGCCAGCATGAATACAACCAGAACGAACATGACAAACCAGCTGTAATCAAGACCGATCCTGATGTTTTTATAGGTGCCCAGTGTCAATCCCTGTCTTTGCATTGCTTTTCTCCGATATTGATTCAAATAATCGCAACTATGACCGTTTATTTTCCATGCTGTATCTGTACACCAATCATCATGGTTTCCTCGTTTCATATTACATAAGTACAAACCATTAATCCAGCGAGAAACGATTGTCCTGTCATTCACCCCTTGTGCATTGGTTGCATAGATTTTTTCTTGTACCTTTGGACGCATCTGCGTGTTTGCATGACAATAATATTTTCGGCTTCCAGGAACCACGGTTCATCCATGTTTATCAGGGCATTAATACTTTTTTTGTGTCACATCATCCTGGCAATGACGGCCGGTGAAACAGTCCGCGCACAGATGATCGCCACTCCGAACCAGGTGGCGCTGGGAGGCGGAGTTGCCTACAGTTCAGGACTTTCCGCGCATTTCAATAATCCGGCAAATCTGATGATCCGCGAGGATCACCGAAGGCATGAGATCACATGGGGTATCGGCGGGGTTCATCACGGCACGGGGGTACCCATTCGAAACACCGGCAACCTGCCTGGCAAAGTCC
>SKUI01000037.1 GCA_007122185.1 Rhodothermia bacterium
CTGATCCGTCAGGGAAGTGAGGATGGCCAGGCGCGATTCGGGGATGCGGTCGGCATCTTCCGTAAGCTGATCGATCAGCTGGTCCAGGATAGGGTCTAAGTGTGCCATATCAAGAAAGATAATCTGAATATTTTTAACAATAAAATCGCGCGGCAAGCAGTTTTAATCAGCAAAGAAGTTACGTAGCAAAACACAAACATAAGCATATCTACGCAGGAGCTTTAGCATGAAAAGTCACTATTCGAAATTCGCGACGGCACTGACTGTCGTGCTGGTATTTTTGATCATCCGGTTTCCGATGGGCAGCAGCGCTTCCGGTGATGTCCCTTACGATTTCAAGGCAGAAGGAAACGATACGCCAACGGAGCTGAGGGAAGAGGCCACCGACCTGCTGACACGCTTCAACAGCGCCCTTGTAAACCTGGCTGACGTCACCAAGCCCACGGTTGTAATGGTATCCACGGAACGTACGGTTACCCGGAGGCAAGGTTCCATGTTCGATTTTTTTTCACCATTTCGTGATGATCCCTTTTTCCGTGACTTTTTCCCTGACAGAGGTCCCCGTGAAAGAGAGTTTCAACAAAGAGGATTGGGCTCGGGTGTCATTGTCTCGGCCGACGGCTACATCCTCACCAACAACCATGTGATCGATCAGGTGGATACGATTACCGTGACACTGATCGACGAGAAAGTGCTTCCGGCAACGGTTGTCGGATCGGATCCAAGAACAGACATTGCCGTCCTGAAAGTAGAAGCCGAGAACCTGCCCTATATGCGGTTTGGCGACAGTGATGAACTGCAGGTCGGTGAAATGGTGCTTGCGATCGGCAGTCCGCTCGGTGCCGCGCTGGCGCATACCGTGACACAGGGCATCGTAAGTGCAAAAGGCCGGTCGGACCTCAACATTCTGGGAGGTCAGGGATTTGAGAACTTTATCCAGACCGATGCGGCCATCAACCGGGGTAATTCCGGCGGACCTCTCGTCAATATGCGGGGTGAGCTGGTGGGCATCAACACGGCTATTGCTTCCCAGTCCGGAGGTTTTCAGGGCATCGGTTTTGCCGTACCGAGCAATATGGCGCGCAACGTGATGCAGTCCATCATTGAAACGGGGCGTGTCGTCCGTGGTTTTGTGGGTATTCAGTTCCAGCCGGTGGACGAAAGCCTGGCGCGTGCGCTTGATCTGCCGCAAGCGCGCGGGATCATTGTCACGGAAGTGGTGGACGATTCCCCGGCCAGTGAGGCGGGAATCCAGTCAGAAGACGTTATCCTGCAATTTAACGGCAGGAACATCCAGTCTCCTTCCGATTTCCGCAGGCGAGTGGCTGAAATGATGCCCGGCACGGAAATTACCCTTAGGATCAATCGCGATGGCCAGGAAAGGGACGTCACGGTAGTTTTGGGCGAGTTTCCATCCGATGAGATTGCCGTAGCCGATCAGGAGACCATCCGCGATGTCATAGGGTTTTCGGTGACCGAGCTGACGGCGGAGCTTGCACAAAGGCTCAGAATCCGGTCAAATATCCAGGGAGTTGTGGTTGAGGAGATTGACGGCAACAGTCCGGCTGCCCGGAATGGTTTGCGGCAGGGGGATGTGATCGTTTCTCTGAACCGGCAACCGGTTACTTCGGTGAATGAGTTTCACCAGGGCATATCCGCTATCGATCCGGGCGATGTGGTTCTGCTTCAGATTGTTCGCGGCAACAACAGGTTTTTCATCGCATTTGAACCACAAAGCTCCTGATCAGGGTCGATTGCAGCCATTCCCAGTCTTTTAAAAATTTCAAAAGCTCCTGTCAGCAACACCGGCAGGAGCTTTTGCTTTTAGGAGACATTTTTGGAGACCCGGCATTAGTGCGATGACTGGCAGGGTTTTTTCACCTTGGCAGGGTTTTTGCACCATTACCAGGTGCAATGATATCACATAATGTATTATTGTTTTGGCAGATTTTCTGTCGGTTAATCATGGAACAGTGTCAGTTTGGCATATTAGTACGTAACATAGATCATGAACTACAAAGATTATTACAGTACACTGGGCGTAAAGAAGGGTGCTTCCAAGGACGAAATCAAGAAAGCATACCGGAAGCTGGCCCGTAAATACCATCCCGATGTGAATCCGGATGATGAGACAGCTGTAAAAAAATTCAAGGAGATAAGCGAGGCGTATGAGGTGCTTGGCAACGAGGAAAACCGGAAGCTGTATGATCAGCTGGGGGCGGACTGGAAGCGGTACAAGCAGGCAGGCGGACAGAATACGGACTTCAACTGGCAGGATTGGGCGCGCAGTCAGGGCGCCGGCCGCCGGCAGCATGCCTATTCACAGACCACAGAAGATTTCTTTGGCGGCGGTGATTTTTCGGATTTTTTCGAGCAGATATTCGGCGGCGGTTTCCACGCGGGCCGCCAGGGTCAGCGTCGCACCCAGGCCGGTGCGGACTTCTTTGACCAGTCATTCGGCAGACAGGCCGGACCGGTTACACAAAAAGGCAAGGACATCCAGGCCGAGCTGGACATAACACTTGAAGAGGCGTATAAAGGCACGGAAAAGTCGGTCCGGGTGAACAAAAACCAGATGAAGATCAAGATCCCCAAAGGGATCTTTCACGGCCGGCGGCTCAAGCTGAAAGGCAGGGGACATCCCGGAAGCCGTGGCGGAGAGCCCGGGGACCTGTATATCCGCATCAACATCAAGCCCCATGATGTGTTTACCCGGGAGGATGATAATCTGCATGCCACGGTGGATGTCGGACTTTACCAGATGCTGCTCGGAGGGGTGATCCAGGTACCGACCATGAACGGCAGCGTGAAAATCAAGGTGCCGCCCGAGTCACAGCCCGGAAAAGTCATGCGCCTGGCCGGATATGGTATGCCGGTGTTCCAGTCAGAAAACCGGAAAGGAGACCTTTTCGTCACACTTCAGGTTTCGCTGCCCGAAAAACTCAGCGACGAGGAGAAAAAAATGTTCCGCGAACTGGCCGCATTGCGCGGGGAAAAAGTACAGGACTCCTGATTCGGGCCGTAACAGGCTCGCAGCGCCCCACAGCATGATTATGGTTCCTGGCATAGCCGCTGCGTTCCTGACAAAGCGTCTGCAGCAATCTGACATAACGTCAGTACAAAGGAGGAAATCCTGGATGGTATGATATATGCTGTATCCGCAGTAGAAAAATATAAACTGCGTGCTTGCTTACCTGCAATGTTGCTTTTGCATCGCACTACACAACATTGCAGTAAAACGTATGGAACTGGAAAGAAAAAGAAAGACATGAAATGAACATGACAGCCTCCGGCTGACACACAGGAGGATGATTACATCCTGTCATGTGAATTCATTCTGACATTATGAATCTTAATTGATTTAAACAGATGAAACATTCA
>SKUI01000189.1 GCA_007122185.1 Rhodothermia bacterium
ACGCTGCCCGTTCCAAGGTTTTCAGCCGAATCCTTCGGGAGATCACCATAGCCGCCCGCCTGGGTGGCGGTGACCCGGACGGAAACCCGCGTCTCAGCCTGGCCATCGACAATGCAAAATCGAACAACCTCCCCAAGGACAATATCGAGCGTGCCATCAAAAAGGGCACCGGCGAATCAGGGACGGGCGAGAGCATTGAAGAGGTGGTCTATGAGGGATACGGTCCGGGCGGCGTTGCCTACATCGTGGAGGCGGCCACGGACAATGCCAAGCGTACGGTGGGCGAGGTGCGCCACGCCTTCACCCGCTTTGGCGGCAACCTGGGTACCAGCGGATCCGTATCCTACCTTTTCGAACAGAAAGGCATCATCACCATCCCGGCCGAAGGCATCGACAAGGAAGAGCTGATGCTTGAGGCTATCGATGCCGGCGCCGAAGATATCAACGATGAGGATCCCGAACAGCTGGATGTAACTACCCGCCGTGAGGACCTCTTCGCGGTTCACGACCGGCTTGAGGAACTCGGGTACAACATCTCTAACGCAGAACTTGAGTGGGTGCCCGCAACTGATGTCAAACTCGATGAATCGACCGCACTGACAAATTTCAAGCTGATGAGTTATCTTGAGGAAATTGATGACGTCAGCAACGTATTCAACAATATGAAGATGGATGAAGAAACAATGGCCGTGGCCGAGCAGCTTTAGCCGAAGCCCTGTTTGTCCATCCACCCATAAAAACCGTTTGTATATTCTGTAATCCCCAAATAGTTATTATTGTTCGTCTCACCGGCTGAGTGATTTCGCACAGTGAAACCCGTAAATCCCTATTTGCAATGAATGGCAACTATCTGCTGATCATCGCGACGCTTTTTTTACTCGTCCTCACCGGATCGGTGAACAACAACCGGGCCAGGGAAGCGAACCGTGCGTTTCTGGACAGAGATTTTGAGAGAGCGGAGGAGCTTTACCGCGAGATCCTGGAACGCGACCCCGATTCACCGCGCATCCTGTTCAATCTTGGCAATGCGCTGGCCTACCAGGGCAAGTTCGAGGAGTCGGTGGAAGCATTTCAGCAGTTCCGTGAACTGGTTGGCGATGACACCGGCAGGGCCGCGGCGGAGTACAACCTCGGATATCTCTATGGACATGATGGAAATCTGAGGGAGGCGCTTCGGTATTTTCAGGATGCGATAGAACTGGATCCGCAGGATGAAGACGCCAAGTTCAACTACGAGCTTATTCGCCGGCGCCTGCAGGATTCGCCCCCCGATCAGGGAGATGACGAGCAGCAGGAGGACCAGCAGCAGGATCCGCAGGACAGCCCTATTCCGCCGACGCAGGACCAGGATCCCGATCAGGAAGAGCCCGATCCATCCCAGTCGGAGGCCGAGGATGAGACGCCGGCTTCCGATCAGGACCAGCAGCGTGGCAAACAGCCCGAGATCACGGAACAGCAGCTTGAGCATGCCGAGGATATCATGAATGCACTTGAGCAGATTGAAAAAGATCTGATCAAGGATTTCAAGAAGCGGCAGCATGATTCCGTTGAACCCCATGAAAAAGATTGGTAGGCCGGATGAACCTCGCGTTTCTCACATTTTTTTCGACTCTTCCGCGCAACCGGAGCAAACACAAACGGACATGCCCTCCTTTGATGATACCTGCGCTGTTTCTGGTAACGGGACTGATGACGGTGGTTCCATCCACCCGCTCACACGGCAGCGATGTGCGCGTTTCCGCAAGCGTATCATCCACGCATATAGCTGTTGGACAGCAACTTACACTCAATGTTGAAATCCTTAGCCGGGAACCGCGAACGGTATCACGTCCGGAACTTCCCGAGCTGGACGGCATGCAGTATTTATCCAGCCTTCCCCAGACCAGCAGCCGTTATTCGCTGGTCGACGGCATTGCCCAGATGAGCTACCGCTACAGTTACTCCCTTCTTGCACTTCAGGAAGGCACCTATCAGATTCCCTCGGTGTATGTTTCAGTTGATGGTCGCGATTACCATACCCGCCCGATCACCGTCCGCATACGTCCCCCCGGACAGGAGGGGCTCCGGCCGCAAACCCGGCGCACTCAGCGTCCGGACTTGTTCCTGGAGTTGGAGCTGAGCGAGGAACGACCGGTGCGCGGACAGCAGATCGTGGCCGAGATCGTGCTTTACTTCCGCAATACCATTGAGGTCAACAACTTCCATGTGACCCAGAGCTGGCAGACAGAAGGGTTCTGGCGGGAGGATCTGAACCGGAGTCCAACCCGCCGTCCCGAGTCCATCATTCTGGATGGCGTGCCGTACCGTCGCGCCGTGCTGAACCGCTATGCCCTTTTCCCTACACGAACAGGCGAGCTCTCCATCCCGGCATTCACGATCAGGGCCTCGGTGCGGCAGAGCGGACGTTTTCGCGATGAGTACAGCGGGTTCTTTGACGGGTTCGGCGAGCAGCGCAACGTTGATCTGGCCACGCCGCCCATGGCACTGCGCATTCTGGCGCCGCCAACGCCGCCGATGGACGGACAGCTGATCAGTGCTCTTGGACAGTTCCGTGTGGAGCGTACCCTGAGCCAGGAGGTGGTCAAGCTGGGTGAATCCGTGGATGTGGTCACGGAAATACACGGATCCGGCAATCTGGGACTCATAACAAGGCCCGTATTTGAATATCCGTCCAGTTTTGACACGCATCGCCCGAGGGAGGTCATTGACAGAAACCACCGGTCTCCCCAGATGTCCGGAACCAAACAGTTCCGGGATGTACTGATAGCCCGCAATGCCGGCATCTTTACCATTCCACAAAGCACGATACTGGTCTATGACGATATTCGTCGTCAATATGAACGCCAAACTCTGCCGGCACTTACCGTCGAGGTGGTCCGGGATCCCAATGCCCGTATCACCATTGCCCAGGACCATCGCATCCGGCTTACGCCTATCCGGGGTTCGGTAAACTGGTCCAATTCACGGCAAAGGTCCCCATGGCTCACCTGGTGGTTCTGGTTTGCACTGGTACTCCCCGCCGGTGCGTTTGCCTACGGATACAAAAATTACATCTACCAAAGCCGGTTGAACAACGATATCCCATTTTCACGCAGGCAACGTGCTGCCGATACCGCCAACAAGATGCTGAAGGGCACATCGGAGGTTACCGGGACAAAAGAAGTCTACAGTATCATCCAGAAAGCGGTAAACAGCTATATTGCGGATCGGCTCGACCTTCCAAATGCCGGACTTTCCATTGACGATATGGCGACAGAGCTTAAAAACATGAACGTGCGCAGGCCGTTGGTAAGGCGAGTCCGAACCCTGCTGGAAAAGTGCGCCACCATCCGGTACACCCCGGATCCCTCAGCCAGGGACATGATGTCGGATCTAGGAGAA
>SKUI01000239.1 GCA_007122185.1 Rhodothermia bacterium
CCCTGGTGAAATTCGGTGTGGCCACCAATGGTTTCCATGATGATCTCTTCAGGCTCCGGCGGATGGTTTTCGACGAACCGCAGATCGGCGTGTGTTTCCAGGTAGGCGGCCCATCGGAGCAATTCATGCTTGTCTTCACGGTCTGCGTCTTCCACAAAGCGCTGCCAGTCCCTGCCTGATATCCAGATGGCGGCATTGGGGAACGTCACATCATAGGTACCATACCGTTCGCTCAGCAATCCTCCGATGTGGTCCAGGTGGGCGTGGCTGCAGTAGACATGCTGGATGTCCTCAGGCGTACAGTTGTGCCGCGCCAGGTTTTTTGTGATCAGGTTGTAGTGGTCCTTTTTACTGAAGGGACCGAGTCCGGCATCGATCAGGGCCGTAAGTGACCCGTTTTTGATCAGAAACGGATTGATGCCCAGCTTGAATTCCCCTTTCCGGGGTTGCTGGTCGGGTGCAATGGGTACAAATTTGCCCTCACCACCAACGGTATAGGTTCCCTCGAAAAGCGCCGCAATCATTCTTCTTCCTTTTTTCCCCCGCCGGATGCTTCTTTTTTACCGATCTTTTTTTCCTCAGGAGCCTTCTCCTCAAATGCCATCCTCTCCAGATCTTTATTTACCAACTCCTTTTTCTCGATTTTTTCCTCGTACCGGTCGTAGGCTTCGATGATGTCACGAATCAGTTTGTGACGCACAACATCGTTCTGGTCAAGGTATACGAAGGCAATCCCTTTGATTTTTTCAAGGACGTGCTGGATGGTCTTGAGTCCGGAGTGCTGGCTTTTGGGAAGGTCGGTCTGGGTCAGGTCGCCAGTGATGATGGCCTTGCTATTGACACCCAGGCGGGTAAGGAACATCTTCATCTGAGTCTGGGTGGCGTTCTGTGCCTCATCCAGTATCACGAATGCATTGTTCAGTGTGCGTCCCCGCATATAGGCCAGCGGAGCGATTTCGATGATGTTCTTGTTCAGGTTCATCTCGAGTTTGTCGAAATCCATCATCTCTTCCAGCGCGTCATACAAGGGCCGCAGGTACGGGTCGATTTTCTCGCGCAGGTTGCCCGGAAGAAATCCCAGGCTTTCACCGGCTTCGACGGCCGGCCGGACCAGTACGATTTTTTTTACCTGCCGCTCTTTCAGGGCGCGCACGGCCAGCGCCACCGAAGTATAGGTCTTGCCGGTACCGGCCGGACCTATGGCAAAAACGATATCGTTGTCATTGGATGCCTGGACAATCACCTTCTGGTTCGGGGTCCGTGCCATAACGGGCGCGCCGGTAGTGGTGTACAGCAGGGTTTCTTCCGGCGAAATGGTCACCTGTCTGAGCAGGCGATCACTTTTCTGAAGGGCAAGCAGGGTGGACAAGTCGTTCTCCGTGACCGCACCGTTCCTTCGTGCCAGGCGGATCAGTTCCTTGACGATGGCTTCAATAGCTTCAAACTGTTCGGGAGGTCCGGTGACCTTGATCTCGTTGCCGCGGACGGTCAGCTGGCTCTCTCCGAAGGCCTCATCAATCTGTTTGATGATGCGGTCATTCAGTCCGAGGATTACGACCGGATCCACATGGTCGATGAAAATAGATTTTGATTCCAGATGTTCGGTTTGCGTTGTGATAGTCTTCAATGGGTTTTTTCAGATTTCAGTTATACATACATGGAACGATATCCTGAGGCGGCATCATTCCTCAGGGCTTTCACTTCAGCCGGGATATCACTGCTTTTGAAGACGCTGCTGCCGGCAACAAGCACATCGGCTCCGGCATCGGCGATATTCCGCGCGTTGCTTCGGCTTACACCGCCATCCACCTGGATGTAGAAGCTGCCCTGGATCTCCTCACGCACCATTCGAAGGGCGCGGAGCCGCTCGTAACTGTATTCGATGAATGTTTGTCCGCCGAAGCCGGGGTTCACCGTCATCAGCAGTACCATATCGACCTCATGCAGCAGGGCTCTCAGCGAGGAAAGGGCGGTTCCCGGATTCACGGCAACACCGGTCAGGCAGCCGTGTTCCCGGATCTGCTGGAGTGTCCGGTGGATGTGGTCACAGGTTTCAATGTGCACTGAAATGAGATTGGCGCCGGCCCTGGCAAAATCGGCAATATAGCGGTCGGGATCGCTGATCATCAGGTGCACATCCAGAAAAACATCGGTAATGCCGCGAACGGTTTCCACCATGGCCGGACCGAAGCTGATGTTCGGCACAAAATGTCCATCCATGATATCACAGTGGATCCAGGGCGCTCCACCATCCACCGCTTGCCGGACGTCCTGCTCCAGGTGGCGGAAGTCGGCTGCAAGTATGGACGGGGCGATGATCGGAAGGGGACTTTTGTACAGTTCGTTCATGAAGCTGGATTTGGTGTTTGGTTGGAACCTGGGATTGAAACCGGATTACTCTTCCTCATTTGGATCTGTGCCTACTCCGGGTTGGTGTCAAAATCGGTATCCGTCCGGTTCTGATCGTTTTGCTCCGATTCGTCGATAATGATCGGACCGGTTTCCTCTTCTTCTTCCTCACTTCGGCTTACCGAGACGATGAGGTCGATGGCGGTACCCTCGTACACATTGGGTTGATCAAACGGTTCGTACCGGAGTACCGTATTGGGTGCGACGCGGTCTGTTGCCTGAAACTGGATGCTGCCCACACGCAGTCCGGCCGCACGCAGCGCATTCTGGGCTTCGGTCAGGTGCATGTTGGTGACATCCGGTATCCGGACCATCACGTTGCCAAGTCCGTCGCCGACAATAAGGTCGACAGTCGTGTTCTGGGTAACGCGCCGGCCGGACGGGATCGACTGTCGCAGTACGCTGTTTCGGAAGCGGGACGATTCATAGGTGACATTGCCCACCTGCAGTCCTGAATTCTGCAGCTGGATGGTGGCGTTGCGCAGGGAAAGATCTTGTACTTCGGGCACGACCACGGACGGTGTGGAGGTGGTGTTGATGGTTATGTAGATTTTCCGGTTCGGTTTGACGATCATGCCCGCGTTGGGTGTCTGGTCAATGACGAAATCCGGTGGGAAGGCTTCATTGGATCTTTTTGCGGCCAGTTCGTAGCGCAGGCCCCGCGTCTTTAGAATGGTGGCTGCCTCATCAAGAGGCATGCGTGTGATATCCGGTACAGTAATCCCGTGGCCGTGCTTGGTGTATGCCGGCATGATGGCGCGGTCAAGGGCAATGAGCGATACCCCACCGAAAAGGATCAGCCCTGCAAGCAGGTAGTAGAGCTTGCGATCGGTGAAAAGGTCATAGATGAATTGGAATACATTTTTCATGGCAGAGAAGTTACTCGCTTTTTCTTAAAAACGTAACTGCATTCCGATTGTTGGACGGAGTCCGTATTCCATGGATGCGGTTGGCTGCATGCGAGCGGCCC
>SKUI01000136.1 GCA_007122185.1 Rhodothermia bacterium
ATGTATCCGTATTTGAGCACCTCGCTGATTCCGCAAAGCCATTCGCGCTGCGGCAGGGTTTCAAGAAAGGCGGTATCAAAAAGAACGGCCCGGGGATGATAAAAGGCACCAATTGTGTTTTTACCGAAAGCGTGGTTGATGCCCGTCTTTCCGCCTATGGCGCTGTCCACCATGGCAAGCAGCGTGGTCGGCACATGATACAGCGGCAGCCCGCGCATCAGTGACGCTGCGGCAAAACCGGCCAGGTCGCCAGTGACCCCTCCTCCGACGGCGATCAGCGGTGTATTTCGTTTCAGCGGACCGGTAAAGGCAAAATCCATGACACGGTTCCACATGGCAATGCTTTTCGACGCTTCACCGGATGGCACCTCGAAACAGCGCACCTTATCATCCGGAAAAGCCGCGTTGATCCGTTCCTGGTGCGCGGACATGACGTTTTCATCCACAATAAGCACGGGGTGCCCGTCAGGTTTGCCGTCGGCACCGTCCGGGAAACCTGCCGCTGGGCGGGAGGCCTTAACGGTCTCAGAGCCAGTAGTTTTAGCGGCATCATGGTTTGAGGCATCAATGGCAGCAGGGTTGTCCGCCGTATCCAGCAGGTCCGCTCCCCGCGCATGATCCCAAAGAAGATGAAGGTCGTCGAACAGCAGGAAACGTGTTTCGCCCCTGTCAGTTGTGATCAGTGAGGGAAGCTGGAGCATGTTCTCTGAGTAATCGGATCAGTTCGTTTGTAGTCTGTTTCCGTGACCAGTGTGGCTGGACCGGAACCTTTATATCGGCTTGCAGGTAATATGTTTTTCGTTTTGAGAGCAGATCGTTTATTCGCTTGCGGAGCAGTTCGTCGCTCAGCAGTTTTCCATGGGAATCCTGCAGCAAGGGACGTTTTTTATCCGCTTTAAGCCTTTCAAAGAGCGTCTCCCCGGGTACATCCAGGAAGATGGTGATGGCATGCTGTTTCAGCAGGTCGCGAATTTCTTTCTGCTGGATGGCACCGCCGCCCAGGGCCAGGACCGCCGGACCGTGGCCAAGCATGTTGCGAAAGCAGCTGCGTTCTGCCATCCGGAAATATTCCTCCCCTTTTTTCCGGAACATGTCCGGGATCTTCAGATTTTCTTCCTTTTCGATCACCTTGTCCAGATCGAAAAATGGAAGCTCAAGCCGACCGGCCAGTTCCTGGCCTATCCTGCTTTTTCCCGAGCCCATGAATCCGGTCAATACGATCATATTTCTTACTTCCATATCCCTGAAAAATACGAATAATTTTCCGGATTTTCAGGATTCGTACGAGTCGGGTTTGGCAGGCGCGACCATTTCCACTTTTTCTCTGGTCACGGTCACCAGACCCGGGGCAGCACCCTTGGGTTTGCGCACATGCTTGCGCTTGGCAATCATGACCGGGACCATGGACGATCCTGCCTGCCGGGAGTATGCAGCGGCAAACGATGCGGCCTTGCGGATCAGTTGGGCGTCGGGCCAGCCGGTGTCCCCCCCTGTCCGAAGCAGCACATGCGATCCGGCTGTGCCGCGGGCGTGCATCCAGATATCTTCCTTGTGCGAAAGTGCGAGTATTTCGTCATTGCTTTTGGCATTTTTCCCGATCCATATCTCGTGATCTCCTATTTTCACTGTTTTGTAAGGCCGAGCCACCTGCGGGGCCCCGGATGGTGCGAGGCCATACTGCTGCAGGCGTCCTTCATGTTTTTTCACCCATTTTTCCAGTTCTGCCGGATATTCAATGGCTTCCACTTCGGCAAGCAGTCGCTCCATCTCTTCCAGTTGTGCCGCAATCTGCATCTTTTTCTTGCCGGAAGCGGAAATTTCCTTTCGGATGCGGCCAGCCCTGGCGTAATATTCCCGGGCTTGGTGGATGAGGGTCTCACCCGGGGTCACCGTTATGATTCGTTCGCTGCCGCCAGAGCTCCAGTCGGAGACTGCAATCCGGTCCCTATCGGTCTTTTTGCCGGGATTGGGCTGGCTCATGAGCAAATGTCCCGCCTGCTCCATTACGTCCGCTTTTTGAAGCCGTTCCGGTTCTCTTTCAAACTGCTCCATCTGCTTGCGAAGTCCTGTTATGCGTCTGCTCATCTTCTTTTCCAGGTCTTTTTTTCTTGGCAGCAACCTGCGCTCTCGGTTTTTTGAAAGAAAGAGGGTCCGGACGGCCTCGTTGACATTTTGGAATGTCCGTTCTGGTGGATGGGACAGGTAGTCCGGCGGCAGCATGCTCAGACTTCCTTCTGCAGTGATGCAAATAATTTCAGGATGCAGCAGCTTTTCCCTGAGTTTGGCCAGTGTCTTTCTGAGATCTGCTTCATTCAGTGATTCCAGGTCGCATGTATCCGCCACATCATTGATAATGCCGCGCGGAAACTGCTTATCGATGGCTATGATTTTTTTGCGCAGCGGCAGGTCGGGATCAAGAGTGGACGGGGTGTTTTCTGATCCCGTTTTGTCTTGCATGCCGGAGACAGGAGATGAGGCTCCTTCGAACGCCTGGCTGTTCTTGAAAGACGACAGGATTAGTCCATTCTTGACCAGGAACACATTGGGCCGGCTGGAAAAGGGCATGAAAAGAAGTTGGAGGGCGGTCTCCTGAAAGGTAATCCGGATGTAACGGTCGCCGGGCGTTGCCATGGCTATATCAGCAACGGTGCATCCTTGAAGTTCGGGGAAAAAGCCGGCAGCGTTGTGCGAAGGCGGAGCAGCGCGTCCATCCAGGAACAAGGCCGTTCCGGGAGAAGCCGCCGAGAAGGTCAGTTTCAGAGCGGGATCTGTCCGGAAAAAAAAATCGATCTGATCTTTTCGGCTGGACCAGACTTCCATGATTTCCTTTCCGAAAATTTTGTATCTTAACTCTGCGACCAGCGAATGTAAAGTATAATAATTGTTCATACGTTACTTTCTCTGTCCTCGTAGCGCTTTTAAATTAAACATCAAATTGTATGAACTACCCCATTTTCAGTGCCATCGTCAATCAGATGGAAACACGACTCAGCAGGAGAGCTATAAATATAGATCAGTTCCGGGTATGGAACGAGGATAAAATCAATGCAACCGGTCTTGAAATTGGTGTAAGCCTGGCCAACAGGTCCAATCATGTTCAGCGTCTTGTGATCAATCTTGACTGGGACAAGTTTCGGGAGGCCAGTCTGGCAAGGCAGTTGCCGGGCATGGACAAGCATCCACTTTTGAAGGATTCCGTTTTCAACAGGAACAGCGTGAATCCCTACCTGGATGTGGAAACGATCTGGTACTTTGATGAGCAGGTGCTTTACAGGAAGCTGAAATCGCAGCTGGGCAATCGGCGGATGGAGGCGGCCAGCCACTGGATGGAATTTATCAATACCGAGCTGAAGCGTGTGCTGA
>SKUI01000257.1 GCA_007122185.1 Rhodothermia bacterium
CTCCGCGGAAGGAATAGATGCTCTGCGAGTCATCGCCCACCACGCAGATGTTCTTGTGTCCCTCAGCCAGAAGTTTGGTCGCCCGGTACTGTGCGTGGTTGGTGTCCTGGTATTCATCGATCAGGATGTAGCGGAAATGCTCCTGGTATTTTCCGAGGATGTCGGGATGCTGTTCAAACAGCTCGATAGGCTTGATGAGCAGGTCGTCGAAATCCATAGCGTTGTTTTTCTTGCAGCGCTCGAGGTAGCGGGGATAGATCTGCGCGGTGATATCGTCCAGCGAACTCTGCACGAACCTGTCCCGGAACATATCGGGTCCAATCATCTGGTTTTTGGCATTACTGATTACAAATCGCACATTCCGAGGCTTGACCTCGCGTGGATTGATGTTCAGTTCCTGCAGGATGGTTTTGATGACCCGGTCGCTGTCGACGGTGTCATAGATGGTGAAATCGCGGGTAAAACCCAGATGTTCGGCCTCGATGCGCAGGATGCGGGAGAAAATGGAGTGGAAGGTTCCCATCCAGAGCCGGTTGGCCTTTTCGCCAATAAGGGCCGCAATACGTTCCTGCATTTCCCGCGCCGCCTTGTTGGTGAAAGTAAGGGCGAGGATCTGATTGGGATATGCCTTTTTCTGGTAAAGCAGGTTGGCAATACGGTACGTCAAAACGCGGGTTTTGCCGCTGCCTGCCCCGGCAATGATGAGCAGTGGGCCATCGGTGTGCAGTACAGCCTCTCGCTGGCGTTCGTTTACATCTTTGGCAAACGGGGGGATGGATGGTCCTGATTCCGAATCATCATTCTTTAAAACAAATGTGGGCATAACGTACTGGGAAATAACAGCCTTATTTCAGAAGCACATGCTTCTTTTTTGATTCACGGGGATCGGTACCTGTCGACACGGCTATCCTTCGAGATCGGCAAGTATGGTTTTCATTTTTTCCAGGTTCACTTGCGCATCAGATTGCTTGTTGCGCTCATTCTGCACAACCTGGTCTGGCGCATTATCCAGGAACTTTCTGTTGGACAGTTTTTTATCGACGGCCGTGAGGAAAGATTCCAGACGCGATATCTCCTTTCGGACCCTCACTTTTTCTTTCTGAAAGTCGATAAGACCGGAGAGGGGGACAAAGAGCTGATGGCCGTTGACCACATCCGAAGCACTGGCTTTGGGTCGTTCCGCGTCCATATCCACTGTAAACGTGTTCATTCTGAGCATTTTGTCAAATACCGTCCGGTGCGTCAAGAGCGTATCCCGCATTTTTTCAGATGCCGGTTTGATGATGATATCCACATCCAGCTGGTCTGGCACCCGCATTTCCGAGCGGATGTTGCGGACCGAGGAGATCAGCTGTTGGATGGTACTGAAACGCCTGACGGAATCCTCGGAGGACAGTTCCGCGTTGTGTTCCGGCCATCGGCTTACAATAAGGGCATCTGACGGCTCTCTTTTCCGGAGCCGCTGCCAAATCTCCTCGGTGATGAAGGGCATGAAAGGATGCAGTAGGGCAAGCAGCGTCTCAAAATGGATGACCGCTCTCCCGGCAACATCGCTATCCATGGAAGTTCCGTACTCGGGTTTGATCATTTCGAGATACCAGTCGCAGAAATCATCCCAAACCAGGGAGTAGATCTTGAGCAGGGCTTCATTGAGGCGGTACCGGGACAGGTCGTCGTTAACGGCTTCAATAGTCTGCTGGATGCGGCTCATCATCCATTGGTCATGCAGGGGCAGGGCCGCCGTTTCGTCTTTGTCCCATGGCCACGATTTGGCATAATCTGCTTTTGAATCAAGATGCATGTTCAGGAACCGGTACGCGTTCCAGAGTTTGTTCGCGAAGTTGCGGCCCATTTCAAACTTGGTGGGATCCAGTTTGATATCCTGTCCCTGTGCACAAAGAATGATGAGGCAGTAGCGGACGGCATCAGCTCCATACTGGTCGATCATCTCAAGCGGATCGATCCCGTTGTTCAGGCTTTTGCTCATTTTACGCCCCAGCTTGTCCTTGACGATCCCTGTCATGAATACGTCACGGAAGGGAGCCTTGCCGGTCAAATGTATGCCGCCCATGAGCATACGGCTGACCCAGAAAAACAGGATATCGTATCCGGACACCAATACGGAAGTAGGATAGAAATAGTCAAAATCCCGTGTCTTGTCCGGCCATCCCAGTGTGGAGAAAGGCCAGAGCCAGGAAGAGAACCAGGTGTCGAGTACATCCGGATCCTGTACCATGCCATCCTGCGGTTTGTCTATGCTGACAATATAGTTGCGGCTGGTATCTATGGAGCCGTCATCTTTGGTATGGTACCAGACCGGAATCCGGTGTCCCCACCAAAGCTGGCGGGAAATAACCCAGTCACGGATGTTTTCCATCCAACGGAAAAATTCGTTTTCCCAACGCCCGGGATAGAAGGTGAATTCACCGTTCCGGCTGGCCAGCATGGCTTTCTCGGCCAGGGGTTTCATTTTGACGAACCACTGGTCCGAAAGCAGCGGTTCGATAATGGCTTTGCTGCGGCTGGATATGCCGATCTGGTTTACATAGTCTTCAACCTTGACAAGAAGCCCTTCGGATTCCAGATCCTTGACGATGGCTTTCCGGGCATCGAAACGGTCCATGCCGTTGTATCTGCCTGAGGCCTCATTGAGGGTTCCGTCCTTGTTGATGATATTCAGTGTGGGCAGCGAATGGCGACGGCCAATCTCGAAGTCATTCTCATCATGTGCCGGTGTGACCTTGAGCGCGCCGCTGCCATAATCCATTTTTACATAGTCATCGGCGATTATGGGCACTTTTCGCCCGGTGGTCGGGATCCAGGCATGTCCGCCAACAAGCTTTTTGTAGCGATCGTCATCGGGGTGTACGCTCACAGCCGTGTCGGCGGGAATGGTCTCTGGACGGGTTGTGGCTATGGTGATGCGTGTGAGTCCGGACGCGGCAGCTGTCTCCTCATCCAGTAGATAAGAAACGTGCCACATATATCCTTTGCGCTCAACGTGTTCAACCTCCTCATCTGATATTGCCGTCATGTCGACCGGACACCAGTTGACCAGGTAATACCCTTTGTAGATCAATCCCTCGTCATGCAGGCGGATGAAGGTTTCCTGTACGGAGCGGGAGAGTCCCTCGTCCATGGTGAACCGTTCCCTGCTCCAGTCGCAGCTTACGCCCAGCTTGCTGTACTGTCGTGTGATGATCTCGCCATACTTCTCTTTCCAGTCCCACACTTTTTGTATAAATGCCTCGCGGCCGATGTCATGCCGGTTTTTCTTTTCCTTCTGCTTGAGTTCCCTTTCCACAACATTCTGGGTGGCGATTCCGGCGTGATCGGTGCCAGGGAGCCACAGTGCTTCATATCCCTGCATGCGTTTGAGCCGTGTCAGGGCGTCCTGAACAGCCCCCTGCAAGGCGTGTCCCATGTGCAGTGCCCCCGTGACATTTGGAGGGGGCATCATGATGGTGAACGGCTCTTTTCCGGAATCGGTACGGGCTTCAAACATGCCATGATTCATCCAGTAGTCATACCACTGGTCCTCGATGGCTTTCGGATCGTATTGCTTGGGGATTTCTTTTTCTTTCAGGTTTCCGCTGGACATATGCTGTTAATTGCGCTGAGGCTGGATTGATTTTACGGTCGTTCTTTGATACTGATAATCGGTTATTTGGTACTTATAATCGGTTAATCGGGTTGAATATGATATGGAATATGGCATGGAAATTGGGAGCACCCGTCCCGGCAGACAGGTATGCCGCCGGTTTTCCCTGCTACACCTTTCTTTTGAGAAGCACTCCGAAGTGACCATCGCATTTGTGGACGTGGGGCAGGGTCTGATAGGATTTGCCATCATCGGCCAGCACTTCTTCCGGGAGGTAGTCTTCCAGGTTTTCCAGCTCGAAATTATCATATTCTTTCAGGAATGCCTGGATGCGCTCCATGTTCTCTTCCGGCTCTATGGAGCATGTCGAGTAGACAAGGCGACCGCCTCTTTTAACCATATTTGCAGCTGCATCAATAAGTTCATCCTGTTGACGTGTGAACTCTTCCAGGTCTGCTTCCGTGCGGCGCCAGCGCAGGTCCGCCCGCTTGGCAAGTACGCCGGTCCCGGAGCAAGGTGCGTCAAGAAGTACGGCATCCACCAGTTTGAAGCGCTCGCTGATTATATCGGCACGTTGCACTTTGACAATTTCGGCGCCATAATTGGTGACATTTTCAGCGATCAGTGCGATTCTTTCGGAAGAGATATCAACAGCCGTAATATTGCCCTGATTTTGCATCAGGTCACAGAGCATAATGGTTTTGGTCCCGGGTGCGGCGCAGAGATCGTAAACGTCTTCGCCGGGTTGCGGATCAAGAATGGTGGGTGCGAATCCGGCGGCGATATCTTGAACCTGGGCAAACCCCTTTTGAAGCCATCCTTTTGCGCGAACTTTCTGGAGGCTGCCTACTTTGTAATAACCGGGAAGCCAGTCACTTTCCTCGAAATCAATATCTGCTTTGCTGAGCCTGAGCTGAAAATTCCGGTCATTGGTTTTGATTCCATTGACACGAAGGTAATAGGAGGGGGTTTGGTTGTTGTGTTGCATGAGCCGGAACGCCTCGCGTTCGCCGAAACGTTCGATCCAGCGTTTAACAAGCCATTCAGGGTGTGAAAAGGTAGTGGCGACAAGCTTGGTGCGGTCTTCAAAATCGGGGCGGGGGAGGTTGGGCATATCACGCTGGACCCGACGAAGGATGGCGTTCATAAGGTCACCGCTGCGTGAGCCCCCCAGTGTCTTGGCAAGTTCCACGGCTTCATTTACAGCGGCATAATCCGGCGTACCGTCCATGAATAGCAGGTCATAAAGACCAATGCGCAGGATATTTTTGAACTGGGGATTCATTTCACTGACCGCGACAGCACTGTAGCGGGATATGAGAAAATCCAGATAGCTTCTGCGTCGCAGAATTCCCTGAACGTATTCGTTTGCCTGCTGGCGGTCCTGTCCCTCCAGTTTATTCAGTATTCTGGAGTCCGTTTTATGGAACTCCTCAAAATGATTAAGTGCTTCAACACTTGCCTGACGAGCTGTAACAGTCTGTTCCAAAGCTTCTTTTTGCTTGTTTTGGTTGGTATTCAGATTCCAGAAAAAGTACGGATTTTTTTCGTAACAATTAAGTCGAGATGTCGCCTGCCTGGGGTCCGGAAATCCATTGGAGGTAAAAAACACACCGACATGGGATTGCGGCTCAGGCAATGGACAATGCCCCGGAAGAAAAACGAGAGAGAGGATCAATTGGTGTTTTCCTTTTGCTCCGGTATTTGGTAATTTTGCAAAATTATCGTGCCGGGTGATTCTGCGCGGTTCATTTACCGAAACTTTTAAAAAAAATTCTTTGCTGATGAATAAAGGGAGCATAGCACAAATCATTGGACCTGTTGTGGATGTCGACTTTCCCGAAGGCAAACTTCCACCTATTCTCAACGCACTGAAGGTGGAGCGGGATGGTTTGCAGGATCTTATTCTTGAAGTGGCTCAGCACCTGGGAGAAAACAGGGTGCGTACGGTTGCCATGGACTCCACGGACGGACTTGTCCGCGAGACTCCTGTAGAAGATCTTGGCACAACCATTTCCATGCCCATAGGCGAGGACATCAAGGGCCGGCTCTTCAACATCATCGGTGACACCATTGACGGTATTCCTCAGCCCGAAGGCAAAGAACGTTATCCGATCCATCGTCCGGCTCCTCCGTTCGAAGAATTGTCCACATCCACAGAGATGCTGGAAACAGGCATCAAGGTAATCGACCTGCTTTGTCCCTATGCAAAGGGCGGGAAAATCGGCCTGTTTGGTGGTGCCGGTGTCGGTAAAACGGTACTGATCCAGGAGCTCATCAACAACATCGCGAAACAACATGGCGGACTTTCGGTTTTTGCCGGTGTGGGGGAGCGTACACGTGAAGGTAATGATCTGCTTCGTGAGTTTATTGAATCCGGCGTAATCAGCTACGGTGAGGAATTCAAAAAAGAGTTTGAGGAAAACGGAAACTGGGACCTGGACAAGGTGGATATGGAGGCGCTGAAGACCTCGCAGGCCACACTGGTCTTCGGGCAGATGAACGAGCCGCCCGGTGCGCGGGCGCGTGTTGCCCTATCCGGATTGACCGTTGCCGAGTATTTCCGTGACAAGGTCAGCAAGGATATCCTGCTTTTCGTAGACAATATTTTCCGGTTCACGCAGGCGGGTTCCGAGGTATCGGCTCTGCTTGGAAGAATGCCTTCAGCGGTGGGTTATCAGCCTACGCTGGCGTCCGAGATGGGTGACCTCCAGGAGCGCATTACGTCCACGAAGGACGGATCCATCACCTCGGTACAGGCCATCTATGTTCCTGCCGACGACCTTACCGATCCGGCTCCGGCCACGACATTTTCTCACCTGGATGCGACAACCGTACTTTCCCGGCAGATTGCTTCTTTGGGTATCTATCCGGCTGTGGATCCGCTCGACTCCACTTCCAGGATCCTGGATCCGCGTGCTATTGGACAGGAACACTACGATTCGGCACAACGTGTAAAGGAGCTTCTTCAGCGTTACAAAGAGCTTCAGGATATCATCGCCATCCTCGGTATGGACGAACTTTCCGACGAGGACAAGCTGACCGTAGCTCGGGCAAGGCGTGTACAGCGATTCCTGAGTCAACCGTTCTTTGTCGCCTCCCAGTTTACGGGACTGGCTGGCAAGTTTGTGAAAATTGAGGATACTATTAAGGGCTTCCGCAAAATTGTTGAAGGTGAACTGGATCATCTCCCGGAGAACGCGTTTTTCCTCGTGGGCAGCATTGAGGAAGCCATTGAACGTGGTGAAAAAATGCTCAAGGAAGAAGAGTGATCCCCGCATCGTGCTGCACCGAACTCATCTGTAACGTCTTATCTATGAAAGCTCACATTTTAACACCGAGGGGTCCCGTTTTTGAAGGGGATGTCGAGGGTATCCGGTTGCCGGGTGTCGAGGGTGGATTTGAAGTGCTCAGAGATCACTCGCCTCTGGTTTCCATTCTCGATATTGGCAAGCTGGTTGTTCGTGTTTCTGACAAGCCCGAGCAGAGCTATGCTATCAGCGGCGGGTTTACCGAAATAAAGGACAACAATGTGATAGTAATGGCTGAGGAGGCTATCCCTTCCGATCAGATTGACACCGGGACGGAACGTGCAAGAAAGTCGGAGCTGGAGACGGAACTCAAGAAGCACAAAATATTTACAGATGAGCACAAGCGGACGCATCGGGAGCTTCGTATCGTCAAGAACCGTTTGAAAGTAGCAGGGCTATGATTTTCATTTGAGTGCCATTTGGCTGATACACAATAATGTCATATCACCAGCTGATGCGGCTCGGGCGTATGGGTTCAGTTTCGCGTTGTTCCGGCGGCTGTTCCATCACAAATCCCTGTGGCTGTTCAAATGCGTCTCTGCTCCAGGGGACATTTGGATCGTTGGTACAGCTCTGAATAAACTGACCGACAATAGGCAATGCCGTACGAGCACCCTGACCGACCTGAGTTCCCTGCGGGAAAATGATGCGCCGGTCCTCCCCGCCAACCCATGCACCGGCCACCAGGTGCGGCATCATCGCCACAAACCAGTTGTCGGCACTGTTCTGGGTGGTTCCGGTTTTTCCGGCGATATCCTGGCTGATGTTAAACATCCAGTTCATCCGGTTGCCGGTACCGACCCAGCCCTGTCCGCCCCGGATGACTCCACGCAACATGTCAATCATCATGTAAGCGATCTCCGGACTGATTACTTCCTGCTGGTTATCGGAGCGGAATTCCTGGAGCACGTTTCCTTCAGCATCCTCAATGCGCGTTACGGCATAGGGTTCAATATGAACACCCATATTGGCAAACGTGGTGTAGGCACTGGTCAGCTCAAGCAGGCTGGAGTGGGCGGTTCCAAGGGCAATGGCCGGATTGGTGGCAATTGGTGTCCGATTCATACCCATCCGGCGGGCAAAATCAGCGATTTTCTGTCCGGCAGGGGTCAGGTCTTCCAAACGGTTGGTGCCGGGTGCGCCGGCAAGTTCGGGCAGCAGGCGGACGGTTACATTGTTAAGGCTCCTTCCAATGGCTTCCCTAAGTGTAATCATTTCGGGACCGCTGGGTATGACCGGATCCCTTGGCGACCACCGATCCCCGCTGACATCAAAAAAGTTGACCGGGTATTTTGAGAATGTATGATAGGGCCGGTATCCGTTGTCAATAGCAACTGCGTAAACAAAAGGTTTGAAGGTAGACCCGGTCTGCCGGCGCAGTTGGTGAACATTGTCACGCTGAATGGAGCTGTAGTCCGATCCACCGACCCATGCCAGAATGTTTCCATTGGAGGGGTCTATGGCAACAAAACCTGCTTCAAGTCGTGCACGGGCACGTTTTACGGAGTCCACAAAGGCTTCGTCCATCTTCAGCAAGTCCAGGATCTCTGCGCGTGATCCACGGCCTTCCTGCCGATAGGCATCAAATCTGTCGGTTTCCTCCAGGAAGCTGTCCAGGAAACCGGGATATTGCGTCCATAGTTTATCCATGTACTGATTGCTTTCAGGGGAGGTCCATTCCTGTTCAAAACTGCGCTGGTGTCTTTCAAGCTGTGCTTTAAGTGCTTCTTCGGCATAGCGCTGCATTCGGGAGTCAATAGTCGTATGGATGACAAGCCCGTCGCGGTACAGGTCATATCCGTTTTCCTTGGCCCAATCCTGGATCTGCTGACGTACATACTGCCCGAAATAGCGGCTTTCCCGTCCGGCACGGAAGGGAGGATTGTAATCCAGTTCAAGAGGAGTGGCGCGGTATTGTGCAAATTCATCCGGTGTGATGAAGCCGTGGCGCAGCATCTGCGACATTACTACATTTCGTCGTTGTGTCGAGCGTTCGGCCCGGGTGCGGGGGTTCAGGGCGGATACGGCCTGAAGGCTCCCGATAAGCGTAGCCGCCTCGGGCACCGTGAGATCGCTGGCCGGCTTGTTGAAATGGGTATGGGCTGCCGTCTCTATCCCGAAAGCGCTGTTACTGAATTCCACGGTGTTCAGGTACATCTCAATGATCTCCTGTTTCGTGTAATTCTGTTCGATCTGGATTGCCGTTATGATTTCACGGAGTTTGCGGGTTACGCTGACCTCGCGACCGATGGACCGGTACAGGTTTCTTGCAAGCTGTTGCGAAATAGTTGAACCGCCCTGCGGGTTTCCGCGCATCAGATGATAGGGGATGGCCAGCGTTCGATACATGTCAATTCCCCAGTGTGTGTAAAAACGATGATCTTCGGTCGCTATTAGTGCGTCGATGACATTGGTGGAAATGTCCTGGTAGCGGATATAGGTACGGTTTTCCGTGAAATACTTGTCCAGTACATGGCCGTCACGGCTAACGACAAAACTGGCGATATCGGTTTGGGGATTCTCCAGTTCTTCAATCGATGGAAGTCCCTGTGCCAGATAAAAAAAGGAAAACAGGCCAATGATGAAACCTGCTATGATCACTCCACCGAAAACACCGAATATATGACGCCATCCGATACCGGTATGTGAGCCACGGGATGAGTACATGCTCCGGTTCCGTTTCGGTGACTTCTTTCCGCTTATTTCAGAGTCTTCCCGCGAACTCGTGGCAGAGTCTTTTCTTTTACGGGCAATTTCCCGCCGGTATTCGGGATCGTTCAGATAGCGATCCATGTCCATATTTTCAAAATCCTTTCTTGTCATTGCCTATGTGTCCGCGTTGATGCCGTGTGTGGCGAGCGTTTTGCTGTCCACATCCCATGTAACGAGTTCAAATGCCTTGTTTGCATACAGACCGAGTGTATAATCGGTACCGAAACATCCGCAGTTCATGCAGGTCAGACCGTTTTGTTCCCAGAGCAAGGGCTGATGGTGATGCCCGTAGACTATGGCCTGGATACGATCATCGGTCATAACGCGGTTTCTGGCCCATGCATCAAGCATCACCTGCCCGTCGTATTTCTTTTTTCTGTTGCCTGATTTTCTGCTGGATCCGGAATAGAGCTGCATGCCCATCCAGCCAAATCGAGGCGGAAGAATTTTCCGGTACAAATACGTAAAATACGAATTTCTGAGCAAACGGTGCATTGCCGGACGAGGCAGGTCCATTTTCGGATCTCTGAGTCCGTCGCCATGAAGAACCATGATGGATACGGTGGATTCTTCAATAATCCGGTATTCATGTTCCACTTCAAAACCAAGACTGCGCAGATACCCGTTTGTCCAGTTATCATGATTACCTGTGATAAACAGGGTATGACTACCGGTCTGCTTATGATAATCGTGGAATCTCTGAAGGATTTTTTGTCCGAGCGGGGGTACCCTGCTTCCGGGGTATTCCATCCAGAAGTCGAAAAAATCACCCAGTATGACGATTTCCAGTTCATGCTCCTCGCAATAGTCGACCAACAGGAGGAGATCATTTTCCAGCGCCCGGTTTTTTTCAGCGGGCCAGGCACCAAGATGGACATCCGACAGAAAGAGAAGAGATCGGGTGGGCAGAATAAGGGTGCTATTTTTTTCTGTAGATGACAAAGCGTATAAATTCGGAGAAATCGTCCCGTATTTCAGTCTCCGGAAACTCATTTAAAAGTATGAGTGCCTTTCCGGCATGTTCTTCCATCTTTCGGGTGGCATACTCAATGCCACCTTTTTCAATCACAAAATCCCGGATGTATTCCACCTGCTCAGTGCTTTTTCCTTTTTTTCGGAACAACCAGCGCAATTTTCCTTGTTCGATAAGTGAAGCATTTCCAAGTGCGGCAATGAATGGCAGTGTGATCTTTCTTTCCAGGATATCGTTGCCGGAGGTTTTTCCGGTCTTGCGCTGGCTGTAGTCCAGCAGGTCGTCGCGTATCTGGAACGCGATGCCGATATGGTGCCCGATTGCGCGCATGCGCTCCCGGACGGACTCATCCGCCGATGCGCTGATGGCTCCACACTCACAGCAGGCTACCAGCAGGCTTCCCGTCTTTTCAGTTATGATCTGGTAGTATTTGTCCTCCGTCATATTTTGGAGTTTGGAAGCCTTGAGCTGGCGCAGTTCCCCCTCGCTCATCCGTTTCACGGCAGTGGACAGCACCTTCAGCAATTCGAATTCATCCGAGTCCACCGCTACCAGCAAACCTTTGGCAAGCAGAAAATCACCAAACAGTACACTTGCCTTGTTCTTCCAAACCTTGTTTATGCTGAGAAAGCCGCGTCGCTGGTCCGCGTCATCCACAACGTCATCATGGATCAGCGTGGCGGTATGCAGCAGTTCGATCATGGTTGCGGCCACATGGGAGCGCTCGTTGATACCGCCGCAGATTTTGGCGGACAGTAGCACGAGGAGAGGTCGCATCTGCTTGCCCTTCATGCGCATGAGGTAGCGGATGATCCGGTTCAGCAGGAAAACATCGGTATCAAGATGCTTCCGGAAATGGACTTTGAATGTTTCCAGTTCGGAAGCGATCGGCCGCTGGATATCGTCCAGAGATCTTATGGCTGCTGTTTTATGGTCGATGATATCCTCTGTTGCTGCGTTGGTCATGCAAAAGTCGGGAATATTTTGAGATTATAATTTGGTATCTTTCATCCGGATTGCTGCCGGCTCAGTCGGACTAATGTTATCTGGCTGTACATCTTCGAGCCAATTTAGCAGTTTTTAACCACAAATCTTGAGAAAAAGACAGTGAAGAAAATCAAACGCATAGCCGTTTTCACCAGCGGAGGAGACGCCCCGGGAATGAATGCCGCTATACGGTCTTCCGTCCGGACGGCCACAAGTAACGGATTGAGTGTGATGGGCGTTCGTTTTGGTTATCAGGGCATGATCGACGATGATTTCATCGAGATGCACCATCACAGCGTGTCCAATATCCTCCAGCGGGGTGGGACCATTCTCAAATCAGCCCGCTCCAAAGAGTTCCGTACTGCGGAAGGGCGAAAGAAAGCCGTTGATAACCTGAAAAAACATGACATTGATGCCATTGTGGCTATTGGAGGCGATGGCACCTTTCGCGGTGCATCCGAACTTTATGAGGAGTACGGGATACCGGTTGTAGGCGTGCCCGGAACCATCGACAATGACCTCTA